>PMLI01000032.1:13860-23422 GCA_003158835.1 Acidimicrobiaceae bacterium | reverse complement strand
ACCCGGTCACACCCACGGCTTAAGTTCTTGAACAACCCTGAAGGGCGTCCCAACACGCACGCTGCGGGCGCGGCCACGGTCAACGCTGCCCGGCGCCCAGTGCCCGAAGACTTGCGGATGGTAGCGCAGGATGGTGGCGTAAAGTAGCGTAACAAGGTGGCAAACAGTAGCGTAACAGGGTGGCAAACAGTAGCGTAATAAGGTGGCATAAGGTATAGTCCAAGCCCGTGGACTATCGCCCCCGCATCATCGACCAAGAACTCGACGAGCTCATCACTGGCCTTGCCGCCATCACCTTGGAAGGTGCCCGTGGGGTGGGGAAGACGACCACTGCCGCCAGGCGGGGCACTGTCTTCCGGCTGGACGACGCCGACCAGCTCGAGGTCCTGAGCGCCGACCTTTCCCAGCTCGACGCCGGGCCGGGCACGGTGGTCATCGACGAGTGGCAACGTCACCCGCCCGTGTGGGACTACGTGCGCCGCCAGGTGGACGACGGGGCCCCGCCATGCAGGTACCTGCTCACCGGGAGCGCCGTGCCGGCAGCGGCGCCGGCGCACTCGGGGGCTGGGCGGATAGTCCAGCTCCGGGTGCGGCCGCTCTCCCTCGCCGAGCGGGGCCTCGCCGAGCCGACGGTCAGCCTCCGGCGATTGCTCAGCGGGGAGCGCCCGCCTGTGAACGGGGCGACACGAGTTACCCTGCACGACTACGTCGAGGAGATCCTCGCCTCCGGGTTCCCCGGCATCCGCGGCCTCGCCGGGAGGTCACGTCGTGCCCAGCTGGACAGCTACGTGGCAAGGGTCGTGACCCGCGACTTCGCTGGCCAAGGCCTCCGCGTCCGCCGGCCCGCGACGCTACGGGCCTGGCTCACCGCCTACGCTGCCGCGACCGCGACGACCACCAGCTACAACGCCCTGGTGGGTGCGGCGACCGGCGGCGAGGCGGACAAGCCGGCGAAGACGACGACGATCGCCTACCGTGACGTGCTCAGCCAGCTCTGGCTGCTCGACCCCGTGCCGGGGTGGCTGCCTGCAGGTAGTCCCCTGCGCAGGCTCACCCAGGCCCCCAAGCACCACCTGGCAGATCCTGCCCTGGCCGCCCGGCTGCTCGGCGTCGGCTCGGGCGCGCTCCTCCGAGGGGAAGCTCCCGGCCCGGCGGTCCCCCGCGAGGGCAGCCTGCTCGGGGCGCTGTTCGAATCGCTCGTGGCCCAGAGCACGAGGGTCTACGCGCAAGCCAACGAGGCCACGGTGCACCACCTGCGGACCAGGGACGGGGACCACGAGGTTGACTTGGTAGTGGAGCTGGCGGACCAGCGCGTCGTGGCCCTGGAGGTGAAGCTCGGCGCCGTGGCGGACGAGCGCGACGTGCGCCACCTCAAATGGTTGTCCGCTCAGCTCGGCCAAAGGCTCCTCGACGCGGCTGTCATCACCGCCGGCCCCTACGCCTACCGCCGCCAGGACGGCGTCGCCGTCGTCCCCGCAGCCCTGCTCGGCCCCTAGCCCGGTGCGGACATGGAGGCCGTGTGCCAAAGGTCAGCTCGTCCAGCTTTGAGCCGGGCAGCGCCGCCGGCAACCCTCAGCTCTGCAGGGCCACGTCGGTTTCGCCGGGCACGTAGCGTGCTGCCACACGCCACTTGCGCAAGGAGGGGTCGAAGTACGGCCTGGCCTCGAAAGCGCCCGTGGCGCCGGCATAGAGCGTAGACGGTTTGGCGCGCACGAAAGCGGTCGCCAGCTTGGAGGCACGCCCCACGTCAGAAAAGCGCCCCGCTAAACGGTGCACTTCCCCCGGAGACGCTATGAGCTCCAGGCGTGCGCGCTCCAAGTTCGTCTTGGCGGCCTTGGGCGGCTCCATCGGCCAGTCCTCCAGCTTGCCGTCCAGGCGGGTGTCCTCCAGCCGGTAGTCGGCCTTCTTCGGCTCGGCTCCCTTCTTGGCCGCACCCCCGGCCTTGTCGGCCTCTCCTACCGCACCAAGCGCTTCTTCCTCTGCCATGGCACGACCCTAGCCAGCCAGTTGCCAGCCTGCAAACATAGGCTCTGCTACCCTTAGTCTTCAGTGGTTCCTCAAATCATTACGGGACATATGCTACCTAGGGTAGCGGAGGGCGTGCAGCCACGCGCTGGGTGTGGCACCGATGGCGCGGCCGGCGCGCTCTTCCCTGGTCGTGGCGCACCCGGCGGCGAGGTGTAGCCGTGAAGGGCGGCATGCACTTCTACCGGGGCTCCGGGCGGGGGGCTGCCCGCTACTTCGACGAGGGCCACCGTGGGGCCGAGGCCTACTACACCGAGGAGGGCCGGGCAGTCGTCGAGGTGGGCACCTGGCGGGCGGGCGAGCGCCTGGACAGCGTCGCCTTGGCCGACCGGGGGGCGCTGGAGGCCTGGGTGGAAGGGCGCGACCCGGCTACAGGTGAGGTAAAAGGCGTCATCCGCCCCGGCGGGCGAGAGCGCGAGCCGCTGAGATTTGTCGAGGTGGTGGTGAACAACCCGAAGAGCCTCTCGGTCCTGGCCACTCAGGACCCGGTGGTGGAGGCGGCGCTTGAGCGGGTCATAGCCCGCCAGGCCGACGGGATATGCAAGTACTTCTCCCAGGTGGCGGTGACGAGGGTGGGGCCCCGGGGGGCGCAGGCCGAGGTCGGCGGCCTCGAGGTCCAGGCGGCCCGGGTGACGCATCTTACGAGCCGTGAGGGCGACCCCCACCGCCACGTCCACCTGATGCTGAATGCCAGGGCAAAGGCCCCCGACGGCACCTGGAGGTCGCTGCATTCGGTGGCCCTCCGCCAGCACATCGGGGCCGTGAACGCCTTGGGCCAGCGGGTGCTGCTCACCGACAGGGCGCTCCGTGAGGCCCTCGCCTCCAGGGGCTATACCCTCGGGAGGGACGGCGAGGTGGACCAGGCCCGCGCGGCAGTCGGGCTCATGTCCAAGCGTGCCGCCCAGGTCGACGCCGGGCAGGCGGGGATAGAAGCCGCCTGGCGTGCCGCCCACCCCGGCGAGGAGCCGTCGCTCCGTGCTCGGCACGGCTGGCACCACCAGGCCTGGGAGGACGGCCGGCGCGCCAAGGCCAAACTGGCCGAGAGCCCCGCGGAGCTCTCCGAGCGGGTGCGGGCCGAGCTCGCCCTGGCCGGTTTCGACTTCACCCCCGGGCGCCACCAGTCCATTGCCCTACAGGCTGCCCCGTCGGTCGGGGGGGCCCGCCGGGACGAGGTGGCGGCGGGGGTCGTCGCCGGCCTCTCCGCCGCCCGCAGCGCCTGGTCGGCGGCAGAGCTCAGCGCCGCGACGGAAAGAGCGCTCGTGTCCACCGGGGTGGTCGGCGACGCCCAGGCGGTGGCCGAGCTCGCCGAGGACCTGCGCGCCCGGGCCGAGGCCTTGTGCCGCTCCGTGCTGGAGGGCCAGGCCAAGGTGCCGAGCGTCATGTCGCGCCACCTCACCTCCGCCGCCGTCGTGGAGGCCGACATGGCCTTGAACCTCGCCCTCGCCGGTCTCGCCGGCCAGGAGGGGCCGAGGGACGCGGGGGCAGAGCTGACGGCCCGAGCGCGAGGTCTTTCTGCCGGCCAGGCCGAGGCGGCTGCCGCGGTTGCCGGAGCTTCCGGCCTGGAAGTGGTGGTCGGCCCGGCCGGGACGGGCAAGACCGCGATGCTGGCCGCCGCCAGGCGCGCCCTTGAGGCCCAGGGCCGGGAGATGGTGGTCCTCGCCCCGACCCGCAAGGCTGCTCAGGTGGCCGCCGAGGAGCTGGGGGTGCCGGCCAGTTCTGTCTCCAAGCTCCTCTACGACTACGGCTGGCGCTGGGACGACCTCGGCCGGCACACCCGCCCGGCTGGCGCGCTCCCCTTCTCGGCCCCGCCCCGCCCCCCGACCATCGGCGAGCTCCTCGACGTCTCCTTCCCCGGCCTGGCGCTGCCGGGAGGCCGCCCCCCCCATGGGCAGGCCGACGGGCCCCGCCTGTCGGCTGGCTCGGTCGTCGTGGTCGACGAAGCGGGGCTGTTGAGCGTCGACCAGGCGAGCGCGCTCGCCGAGGTAGTGCGGGGCGCCGGGGCCAGCTTGCGCCTGGTGGGCGACCCCCGCCAGCTCGGGGCGGTGGGAAGGGGCGGTGTGATGGAGGCGGCCGCCCGCTGGGCACCCGGGGGCGAGGTCACCCTGGTGGAGGTGCACCGGTTCTTGGCCCTGGAGGACGGGCCCGACGGCTTGCCCGTCACGGTGGCCGACACCGGATGGGCCGGGATATGCGGCCAGCTGCGGGAGGGCACCTCCCCGGCCGGCGCCGCCGAGGCCCTTGTCGCCCGCGGGGCGGTCGTCGTGCACGAAAGCCGCGAGGAGCTGGTGGCGGCCCTGGCCGCCGAAGCTGGCCGGGAAGCCGGCCGGCAAGACGCGCTGGCGGTGACCGTCGCCACCAACGCCGACGCCAAGGAGGTCTGCCTGGCGGCCCGGGCGTTGCGGGTGGGCTCGGGCGAGGTGGACGACACCGCCGTAGCGACCGGGATGGACGGGGTGCGCATCGGCAAGGGCGACCGCGTCGTCACCCGGCGCAACGACAACGCCGCCGGCGTCGCCAACCGGGAGGCCTGGGCGGTCGCCCAAGTGAGGCAAGACGGCTCTCTTGTGGTAAAGAACAGGCACCGCCAGGTGGTGCTCGGCCCCGAGTACGTGGGCTCCGCCGTCCAGCTCGGCTACGCCGCCACCGACTACGGCAACCAGGGGGTGACGGCCGCTCGTTCGGCCACATGGGTGAGCACGGCGACCAGCTCGGGAGGGCTCTACGTGGGGGCCTCCCGGGGGCGCTGGGACAACACGCTGCACGTGGTGGCCGAGGGTAACGAAGAGGCCAAGGAGGTCCTCTCGGCCGCCGTCAGGCGGGACCGGGCCGACCGGGGCCTGGAGGCGGCTCGCGCCCGGGCCGAAGCCGAAGCGCTCCGGCCGGCGCCGGCCCGAGGGCGCACCGTCGTCCCCGCCGGCTGGCTCAGCGCCGCCGAGCTGGAGGAGCGCCTCGGCGAGATAGAGGCCGGCTTGGCTCGCGACCTCTCCCGCAGCGCAGCGCTCCCCGTGGCCGACGAAGCAACCTGGCGGGAACAGTCCGAGGCTGACCGTGCCGAGGCTCAACAAGCCAGGGCCCGGGCTGCATGGCACGAGGCCGAGGCGGAGCGCGCCAAAGCCGCCCGGGCAGGGCTCGCCGAGCAGGCCAGGGCCGAGTTCTCCCAGGCCAGAGAGGACGCCAAGGCCCTCTCGGCCGGCCCAGGGCTCCTCGGCCACCGGGCGGGGCGAGTGGCGCAGGCCAAGGCCCGCCTGGCCGAGGTGGCGGCGCGCTGGGGGTACCACCAGCTGCCGGGAGAGCTCTGGCCCGACCGAGCGGTGGCAGAAGCTGCCGAGCGGGCTGCCGAGGGGCTCGTGGCCCGGACCTTGCGCTTGCATGAGGCCGAGGCCGACAAGGCCGGTTTCGCTGCCAGGACGGCCGAGCGCCGCATCGCCGATGGCGACGAAAGAAGGGCGCGGTCGCTGGAGCACAACGAGTCTGCCCGGCGACGTCGTGATGACCTCGTGGCCAAGACGGAGCTGGCCCGGGCGGGCTTGGCCGAGCAGCGCCAACGTCTGACAGCAGGCATGGCCCCTGAGCTCGTCCAGGCGATAGACGCCGCTCGGGACGCCGGACGGGCCGAGCTCGCCCGGGCCCGGGAGGCACGAGAGCTGGCCGAGGAGCTCGCTCGTGGCTACCACCACGACCTGGGTTGGGACAGGGGCTCCGGCTGGGGCATGGACAGGGGTGGAGGGCTCGGCTTCGGGCTGTGAGCCGGGCCCCGCCGTTTTCTGCTGCCCGGCCATTTGGTCAGGAGCGGTACGCGTCCCGCCGGTGCCGGACGGAGTGGACCTCCACAGTGTGCCTGTCCTCGTTGATGCGGTAGAGGATGCGGTAACTCCCGAGGCCCTACTGGGCTACTGCGGGCTTCCGGGGGTCTACTGAGTAACCGCGCCAAAACGGCGACGAAGACGGCTACTAACGCGAGTTATACGCTGCGGAGCGGCCGTGACCGCACTTGTTGTCAAAGATGTTGGCTGTTACCGACTCGACGAGCGCCCAGGTCCATGCCGATTACTTGATCCAGGGCAGGAGAGTGCCGGGGACGCGGGTCAGTGTCCACACCGGCGGGCGTGGTCCGTGACGCCATGAGCCGCCTCGGGTTCAGCGAGGCGTCGGGGAAGGCGCCGTGCCGGTGGGTAGCCGTACGCCACGGACGCTCGAGCGGAGGCCATGACCACGTGCACGTGGCCGTGTCCCTGGTACGCGAGGACGGCACCAAGGCGTCCATCTGGCGGGACCGGGTGCGGATGTCAGAGCTGTGCGCCGAGAGCGAGCGCCGGCTCGGGCTCACCGTCGTCGACGGGCGTGAGCGCGGTGGTCTGCCCGGTGCGGGCCGGGCCGAAGTCGAGGCGTCAGCACGCCGGGGCCGGCCCGAGCCCGATCGGGTCAGCCTGGCGAGGCTGGTGCGGGGGGCGGCCGTGGCGTCAGCGGGCGAGGCCGAGTTCGTGCGCCGGCTACGAGCGTTAGGCGTCATCGTGCGCCCGCGTTTCAACGAGGGCGCGACCGCGGAGGTGGTCGGCTACAGCGTGGCCCTGCGCCCGGCGGTGGGGGAGGGGCCGGTCTGGTTCGGTGGTGGCCGCCTGGCCCGGGGCCTGGCCCTGCCGGCGTTGCGGGCGGAGTGGTCCGGCTCAGCAGAGCCTGGCGGTGAGGCCTTGGCGGAATGGCTCGGGCGCCAGGGTGTTAAGGGACCAGGGCGCGAAGCCCGGGAGCTGGCCGAGGCCGAGTGGGCCAACGCCGCGGGCCGGGTCGGCCTGGCCGTCGAGCGCCTGGGCGCAGTGCCGGCGGGGAAGCGGGCACGTTGGGCCGCGGTAGCCCGGGAGACGGCGGGGGTGTTCGGGGCGTGGTCGGCGCGGGTGGAGGCGGTTGCTCCCGGTGCGTGGCCCAGGCGGCAGACACGCTCGGGTGGTCGGCCCAGGAGCGCGAACTGATCGGGGCGCAACGTTGGCGCGAGCCGGCGGCGCGGGACTTCCGGGGAGTCGCCTCGGTGGTCAGCCAGTCGGCCATCGGCCCGGGCAGTGCCATGGGCTGGGTGCTATTGATGCGGTCGATGATGCGCACGGTGGAGGAGATCAGGCAGGCTCACCAAGCCCGGGGCGAGGCGCTCCAGGCGGCCAGGTTGGCCCGGCTCGTGACTGTGGAGCTGCGCCAACTGGAAGCTCGCCTACAGCGCCAGGCGGCGCTTGTGGGCGCCAGGGGGGCGGGGAGCGAAGCCCAGCCCGAGCGTGCCGGCGGGCCTGTCACCATCGGTGGCCTGCTCGACGCGTCCTACCAGCCGCGGCCGTTCGGCGGCGCCGAGGATGTCGCCTCGGCGGGGCCGGGGCCGCGGCATTGGGACGACCCGGGCCCCGAACGCGATGTGGGGCGGGGCTAGTAGCGGGGTGAGCGGCGCCGATAGAAGTCTCGAGGGGACCAGCTAGAGCCCGAAGTCGATGCTGCGCTCGGCTACGGCGCCGGGGTGTCGAAGTCCGAGTCATCCCGCAGTCCAACGGGACTGCGTTTAGTTATCCAGCACCCCGACGTTCAAGTAACCCGCAGTTCTGAGGCGGGGGATCCAGGCCGCCCGCCCTGATATGGCCTGTCGTGGTAACGCGGCCTGTTTTTGCTAATGGCGTTCCTTTTTGCGACGGGTAAGGAGTTGTTGACCAGCATTAAGTTCGGTCATCTCGCGGTCTACGACCACTTTTCTGGGGGATTCCCACCCGAGTTTTAGTTCGCCCGAAGTGCGCAGAGAAGGTATGGCTTATCGGTCCTCGTAGCTAGTGTGAACGCTTTCCATTGCGTGGCGCTTTGCTTGCCAAAGAGTGACGTTTTAGTGACATTTGAGGAACGCCTCGGTGCCACGTGGCCGGCTTCGCCGTAGAGCTGACATAAACCCACGACATCGTCGCGTATTAGGGCCTTTAGACCCTTGGACGGCTATGCCGCGGAGCGTAGCGTCCTTGCCACTCAGCGCAGTAGCTCTCTGCCCTTCGTAACTGTCGGCAGCCGGGCATTGAGGCGATCGGAGTTATGCGTGATGGCTCGGATAAGTGCGGGTAGCGTGCGAAAGTCAGCGCGGACCTGGAAAAGGCCAGCGAGCGGGACGGGCCCCGTCACCGAGACAGGTGCTGGCGACGGCCGGGGTGCGCCGTTAGGCGGGGCGGCCGACGTCGTTGCCGAAGAACGGGCATGGGGCAGCGCCGACGGTGCGGCACACGCCCCGTCGTGCCGGAGACGCAGCTGGGCGACGAGGATCTTTGGCTCGAAGCGCAGGGCAGGGACCGTTGGTCGACCATGGGACAAGTCCGCCCGCGACGGATGGACGGGCCGGGTGATGGCGCGGGTCGCCGCCTGCGCCATGATCGCAGCGGTACTGCCCCTGGTGGCGGCCGCGCCGGCCAGCGCCTCATCGGTCAGTTCGGTCTCGGTCTCCATCTCTCCGGCCACGGCCGGCTCAACCTCCGCCTATACCGTTGGCCTCAAGGTGGCCTCGGCCCTCTCGGCCGGGGCGGGGACGGTCACCTTCAACGCCAGCGGGTCCGAGTCAGGGACGGTCTTCCCCTCCGCCGCCTCTGACTACGTGATCACCGACTCCACTCATTCCAGCGGTAGCGGCACCGTCAGCGCCACGCCCACGCTGGCCAATTCCAACTCCAAGGTCACCTTCACCGTCCCCAAGGCCATCTCCGCCTCCGACTCGCTCAGCGTGGCCGTTTCAGGGGTGACCAACCCGCCGGCCGCCTCGACCACGCAGGTCATAGCGGTGTCCACCTCGGCCGACACCACCGCGGTCAATTCGTCCAGCTATTCGGTCACCAACTCGGCCAACGGCGCCGGGACCGAGACGGTTTCGCCCACTTCGGTCATGGTCAGCTCGTCCGACACCTTGGTCTTCACCTACACGGCAGCGGTCGGCGGTACCTCTTCAGGAGCGGTGACGATCACCGCCCCCAGCGGGTGGTCAGCCCCCTCGACCACTAACGGCCATGTCGGCTACACCATCGCCTCCACCGGCACCGTGGCGGTGGCCGGCCAGGTGGTCACCGTGTCGGGCGTCACTTTGACTTCTGGCTCCACGCTCACCATCACCTACGGGGCCGGGGGCGGGGCCTCGGCGGCGCTAGCCCCGTCCAGCTCGGGGACCTCGACCTTTACCACCCAAGAGAAGTCCACCTCGGGTGGCACCCTCACCAACCTGGCCAGCTCGCCTACAGTCACGGTGTCCAACTCGGCCAACGGTGCCGGGACCGAGACGGTGTCGCCCACTTCGGTCGTGGTCAGCTCGTCCGACACGTTGGTGTTCACCTACACCGCAGCGGCCGGCGGTACCTCTTCGGGTGCGGTGGCGCTCACCGCCCCCAGCGGATGGTCAGCCCCTTCGACCACTAACGGCCATGCCGGCTACACCACCGCCTCGACCGGCACCGTGGCGGTGGCCGGCCAGGTGGTCACCGTGTCGGGCGTCACCCTGACTTCTGGCTCCACGCTCACCATCACCTACGGGGCCGGGGGCGGGGCCTCG
>PMLI01000032.1:0-13853 GCA_003158835.1 Acidimicrobiaceae bacterium | reverse complement strand
TTCACCTACACGGCCGCCTCGGGGGGCATGTCCTCAGGAGCGGTGGCGCTCACCGCCCCTTCGGGCTGGTCGGCCCCCTCGACGTCTTCGGGCACCGCTGGCTACACCACCTCCTCCACCGGCACCGTGGCGGCGGCCGGCCAGGTGGTCACCGTGTCGGGCGTCACCCTGACTTCTGGCTCCACGCTCACCATCACCTACGGGGCCGGGGGCGGGGCCTCGTCGGCGCTAGCCCCCTCCAGCTCAGGGGCCTCGATCTTTACCACCCAGGAGAAGTCCACCTCGGGTGGCACCCTCACCAACCTGGCCAGCTCGCCCCCCGTCAGCCTTAGTGGGTCCCCGGACGGTTCGGGCACCTTGTTGGTCTCGCCCACATCCGTACTGGCCGGGTCGTCCACCACGCTCACGTTCACCTACACGGCGGCGCCCGGCGGCACCTCTTCGGGTGTCGTGACACTCACCGCCCCCAACGGGTGGTCGGCCCCCTCGACGTCTTCGGGCACCGCCGGCTACACCACCGCCTCCACCGGCACCGTGGCGGTGGCCGGCCAGATGGTCACTGTCTCGGCCGTCACCTTGACTTCTGGGTCCACGCTCACCATCACCTATGGGGCCGGGGGCGGGGCCTCGGCGGCGCTGGCGTCCCCGACGCCGGGGACGGCCACTTTCACTGCCGAGGAGCAGTCGACTTCCTCGGGGACGCTGACGGCCATCGGGTCACCGCCATTGGTCACCGTCCAAGCCCCGCCGCTAATCAGCGCCGTGAGCCCCAATGCCGGCCCCCTCGGCGGGGCCACCACGGTCACCGTGTCGGGCAGTGGGTTCCAGGGGGCGACGGCGGTGGACTTTGGCGCCGTGCCGGCCAGTTCGTTCTCGGTCGGCCCAGGCGGGACCACGGTCAGCGCCGTGGCCCCGGCGGAGGCGGCCGGGGTCGTCGACGTCACCATCACCACTCCGACGGGTACCTCCCTGACCTCCTCGGCAGACCAGTACACCTACGCATCGAGCCCCGAGATATGGGGCTTGGTGGCGTCGCCGCCGGGGCTGCTGCCGAGCGGCGGCGAGGCTCTCCTCTCGGCCCACCAAAGCAACGGTAGCCAGTGCACCTGGTCGGTGAGCCCGGCCCTGGCCGGTTACCCGACCGGTGGCTCGTGCACGAGCAGTGACGACATCGAAGTCAGCCTCCCGGCCAACAGTTCGTCTAGTACCGAGTACTACACCGTCACGCTGTCGGTCAGCGGGCCCGGGGGACAGGCCAGCGCCAGCACCGACGTCCCCATCGGCTCGTCGAACCTCGAGGCCACCGCCGACAGCACGGTAGCCCTGTCGGCAGGCTCGGTCAGCACCGTGGCCGGTACGGGCCGTTCGGGCCAGAGCGACGGTCAGGGCACCCAGGCCGGTTTCAAGAGCCCGGGGGCAGAGGTGGTGGTGGGCGGCCACGTCTACGTGGACGACGGCGACGCCATCCGGAAGCTCAACCCCTCCACCGGGCAGGTCTCGACCCTGGCCGGCACCCCCGGCACCTCGGGTTGCTCGGACAGCTCGCAGGGCTCTCAGGTGACGATGAGCGAGTACGGCCTCGCCACCGACGGCGTAGACCTGTACTCGCTGTGCTGGTCATATGGTTACAACCTGCGCCGCACCGATATCGCCACCGGGGCGACGTCCACTATTGCCAATGTCGGCGGCGGCTTCAGCGGACAGTTGGCCATGGGCCCGGACGGGGCCCTCTACATGTTCACCAGTTCTGATGGGATATTCCGGGTCGACCTCCAGACCGGTGACGTGGCCCAAGTCATCGGTGGCCAGTCTTTTGCCGGGCAGTGCGTCGGGTCTATCGCCGCCGACGGCAACGACCTGTGGGTAACGGCCAGCGGTTACAACAACTCGTTTTTTGGCCTGGAGGACTGTGGGACTGCGTACTGGGACCTCTATGAGGTCCCCATCGGCGTCCCCGGCGCCGTGCCGGTCTTCGTGGCCTCGTTGGCCGGCGAGGTGGGCGACTCGGCGCTGGTCTCGGCCGGCAGTTACCTGTACGCGGACGGCCAGTTCGGTGGGTCGCCCAACTCGGTAGACGTGGTCCGGGTGGCAAAGGCCACCGGCTCGCTCAGCCTTGTGGCCGGTTCGGGCGCCTCCGGGGCCCAGGACGGCACCGGCCTCAATGCCTGGTTCGGTTCGGTGGCGGGCCTGGCCTCGGACGGCACCAACATCTGGGTCTCCGATAACGCCAACTACGACGTCCGGGAGGTGAGCGCGGCCAGCGCACTGCCGGCCGGCCTTGCCCCCACGGCGGCCGACACGCTGGACCTGGCCGCGGGGGCGGTCAGCACCTTCGCCGGCACCGGCAGGCCGGGCAGCGCCGACGGGCAGGGCACGGGGGCCAGCTTCGAGGGGCCCCAGAGCGAGGCGGTGGTAGGTGGCTACCTTTACGTCGACGACGGCCAGGCCATCAGGAAGGTCGACCTTTCGGACGGGCAAGTCTCCACCCTGGCCGGGACGCCGGGCACCTCGGGCTGCACCGATGGCTCAGACCCCACCCTGGTGACTATGGACGAGCGCGCCCTGGCCACCGACGGGGTGGCCCTGTACTCGTTGTGCTTTTCGAACAACGGCTCCTACCTCCTGCGCCGTACCGATATCGCCACTGGGGCCACCGCGACCCTGGCCAACCTGGGCTATTGGTGGAACGGCCAGCTCACGGTGGGCCCGGGCGGGACGGTGTACGTCACCACCAGCCAGGGAGGCGGCGTGGAGGCCGTCGACCCAAGCACGGGTGCGGTGACAAGCGTCCTCAGCTACTCCGAGATCAACGGCCAGTGCACCTCGGGCATCGCGGCCGACGCCGTGGACCTCTGGGTGGTGGCCAGCGGCTACCAGGGCAGCCATTGCGCCACGAGCGGGGCCGAGCTTTACGAGGTCCCCTTGGCCGACCCGAGCTCCTTCCGGTCCGTGTCGACTGGTCTCGCCGCCAATGTGGAAGAGGTGGGCCAAGGCCAATTGGTCTCGGCCGGTGCCTACCTCTACACCGACGTCGGCCTGGAGGGCCTGGCCAACGGCGCCGACCTGGCCCGTATCTCCAAGTCCGACGGTTCGCTCGGCATCGTGGCGGGCTCCGGGTCCTCGGGCTGGAAGGACGGTACCGGCCTCGATGCCTGGTTCGGTTCGGTGGCGGGCCTGGCCTCGGACGGCACCAACATCTGGGCCTCCGACGGCGCCAACTACGACCTCCGGGAGGTGAGCGGGGCCAGCGCACTGCCCGCTGGTCTTGCCCCCACGGCGACCGGCACTGTGGACATGAGCGCGGGGGCGGTCAGCACCTTCGCCGGCACCGGCAGCCCGGGCAGCGCCGACGGGCAGGGCACGGGGGCCAGCTTCGAGGGGCCCCAGGGCGAGGCGGTGGTAGGTGGTTACCTCTATGTCAACGACGGCCAGGCCATCAGGAAGGTCGATCTCGCCGACGGGCAGGTATCCACCTTCATCGGGACGCCGGGCGCTTCGGGCTGCACCGACAGCACCAACCCCGCCCTGGTGACCATGGACGAACACGCCCTGGCCACCGACGGGGTGGCCCTGTTCTCGTTGTGCTGGGGGATGAACAACCCTTACTACGGTTCCTACTACCTGCGCCGGACCGATATCGCCACCGGGGCCACCTCGACCCTGGCCGACCTGAGCAGCGCGTGGGACGGCCAGCTCACGGTCGGCCCGGACGGGACGGTGTACGTCACCACCAGCCAGGGCAACGGCGTGGAGGGCATCAACCCAGTAACGGGTGCGGTGACCGGCATCCTCAGCTACTCGGAGACCAACGGCAAGTGCACGTCCGGCATTGCCGCCGACGCTGAAGATCTCTGGGTGGTGGCCAGCGGTTACCAGGGCAACTACTGCGCCACGAGCGGGGCCCAGCTTTACCAGGTCCCCTTGGCTGACCCGAGCTCCTTCCGGTCCATCTCCAATTTCCCCAGCGCTAACCTCTGGGCGGCCAGCTCGGAACTGGTATCGGCCGGGGCTTATCTCTATATGGGCGTCGGCGCTGGCTCGCCCCCCGGCTCGGTCGACCTGGCCCGCATGTCCAAGTCCGATGGCACCCTTAGCCTTGTCGCCGGCTCGGGGGCCTCAGGGTTCAAAGACGGCACGGGGCTCGATGCCTGGTTCGGCTCGATCGCCGGCGTGGCGTCAGACGGCACCAATATCTGGGTTACCGACGGGGCGAACTACGACGTCCGTGAGGTCACGGCCACCAGCCCCCTGCCCGCTGGCCTCGCTCCTACGGCCACCGGCACCGTGAACCTGGCCCCGGGGGCGGTCAGCACCTTCGCCGGTACCGGCAGCCCGGGCAGCGCCAACGGCCAGGGGACGGGGGCCAGCTTCGAGTACCCACGAGGCGAAGCCGTCGTCGGCGGTTCCCTGTACGTGGACGACCAGGCCTCCATCCGGAAGGTGAACCTCTCGAGCGGGCAAGTCTCGACCCTGGCCGGCGCGCCGGGGAGCTCGGGCTGCACCGACAGCACGGACCCGGCCCAGGTCACCATGGACGACTCCGGCCTGGCCACGGACGGCACCGCCCTGTACTCCTTGTGCTATTCAGGGCACAGCGAGTACCTCCAGCGCACCGACATCGCCACCGGGGCCACGTCGTCGGTGTCCAGCGTGGGCGGTGCCCAGTTCTTGACCGTGGGCCCTGACGGTACCGTCTACTTCACCACCGGCGGTGGCGACGACGGGATGTTCACCTACGACCCGGCAACGGGGATGGAAAAGCAGTACCTTTCCCAGACGGCGTTCGGGGGCACCAACGGCTGGAGCGGCCAGTGCGTCTACGGTGTCGCCGCCGACGACAACTACCTCTGGGTGACAGCCAGCGGCTGGTACAGCTCGTTCTGGGGCGAGATGTGCGGGCAAGGGAGCTGGGACCTGTACAAAGTGCCTCTGGGCCAGACGAGCCCGACGCCCGTGCTCGTCAGCGCCTTCAGCTCCGGGAACGAAGTGGGCGCGTACGCGTTGGTCTCGGCCGGGGACTACCTGTATGCCGACACCACCAATAGCCGGGGCACCAGCTCGGGCCCGGGCGTGGTCAGGATCTCCAAGGCCACCGGGGCGACGGCGCTGGTGGCGGGGGCGCCGGCCCGCGGCCTGGCCGACGGCCTGGGGTCGGTGGCCGAGTTCTCGGAGGTGTTCGGCCTGGCCTCGGACGGGGCCAACCTCTGGGTCGCCGACACGGGTAATTACGACATCCGGCGGGTGTTCGGCGGCCCGGTGCCGCCGAGCCCCACTACAACCCTCCAAACCCAGGCCCAGCTCGTCCAGCTGGCCGGGGGCCCCATCAGCGATGCGCAGATGTTCGGGGGCGACAACGAGGCGGCAGCGTGCCCGTGCGCCACCAAAACCCTGGGCCGCCATAACGACGTCGACCCCGGGGACGGCAGCCTCATCGAGGCCTCCGCTGACCTGAGCGTCCCGGGCGCGGGCGTGGCGCTCGGGCTGAGCCGCGACTACGACTCCGGGCTGGCCCAACAGCAGGTGGCCGACGCGGCGGGACCTGGCCCTCTCGGTTATGGCTGGTCCTACAACTTGGGCATGAGCGTGTCGGTCAACGGCTCGGGGGTGGCCACGGTCAGCCAAGAGGACGGCAGTGAGGTCAGTTTCTCGCCCTACGTAGCTGGTTCTTCGCCCTCTTGGTGTCTGGCCGCGGCCAACTACTGTGCCGACGAGCCGCGCACCCGGGCCACCCTCAACCAGGCCAGCAACGGGGGCTGGGCCTTTACCCGCTATGCGGGGGGCGACGAGACGGTCTTCGGCTTCTCGGCTACGGGCCCGCTCACGAGCATCACCGACCAGGCCGGCGACCAGCTGTCGGCCAGCACCGGGGCTCCTGGTAGCGGCCAGTGCCCGGCGGGGGCCACGACCTGTACCGTCTGGGCCAGCTCGGCCTCGGGGCGCAGCATCACCCTGGCCTTCGACGCCACCGGGCAGATGACCTCGGCCGGCGACAATGCCGGCAGCACCGTCTCTTATTGCTACTTCGGCCAGAGCTGTGCCGCAGGGGCCAGTAACGGCGGCGCCTCCGACCTGTACTCCGCCAGCCTCCCCGGGGGGGCCACCACCACCTACGGCTACGACTCGGCTGACCCCACCGCCACCTTGGACCACGACATCGTGAGCGAGGGGCTCCCGGCCGGCGGGACGGTGGCCAATACCTACGACAGCTACGGCCGGGTCAGCGAGCAGGTGGCGCCGCAGAGCACGGTGACCCTGTCCTACAGCGGGGCACCGAGCAGCTACCAGGCCGAGTCGGCCCCGGGCGGAGGGCCGGCCGCCACCACGGTGGCGGTGACCTGGCCCCAGGGGACCTCGGCCCCGGGCCAGGCGGTCGAATACCAGTACTCCGACGGGGCGCTGGTGGCCCAAGCCACGGGCTCGGAGCCTTACCAAGGCGCGGCCCCGGTCTTTTCCGCCACGCAGTACCTGGACCTCGACCCCACTTCGGCCGTACCTACCACCGTCCAGGACCCCGACGGCAACGCCACCACCAACACGGTCTCGGGCCCCGCCACGGCGCCCATGTCGGACGGTGACGTGACCCTGTCTAGCGACGCCCTGGGCAACACCACCCAGTACCAGTACAACACCGCCAACCAGGTCTGGTGCCAGGTCGCCCCGGCCGAGTACCTGGACGGGGTGCGCTGCCCGCAGACGGCGAGCCCGCCCGCGTCGCTGGCGGCCATGGCGGCCATGGGCGGGCCCAGTTACTGGGCGGGGACGATGGTCAACATCTATAACAGCGCCGACCAGCTCCTGGCCACGGTAAGCCCTCTCGGGCGTACGACCACGTACTCGTACACCCCGAGCGGGCTGTCGGTGCCGGCCGGGCTGCAGTACTGCAGCATGGGCCCGGTGGCCTACGCCCATGGGGTCACCTGCCCCGCCTACGGCCAGGCACCGGCGCCGGGCACGACCAGCTCGACCTTCGACGCCGCCGGCGATGTAACCTCGACGACCAACCCGGTCGGGGCCATGACGACCATGCAGTACACCGACGCCTCCCACCCGGGCCTGCCCACGGTCACCACCGGCCCCGACGGCCAGGTCAGCACCGTGGTGTACAACGCCGCCGGCCAGGTCACCTCTTCTACGGTCAGTTTCGGCTCCTACAGCGCCACCACCCTGAGCGCTTATAGCACCGCCGGCCAGCTCTATTGCACGGTGGCGCCGGCCCAGGTGGCCCAGGGGGTCACGTGCCCGACATCGCCGCCATCGCCCTCGTCACCGCCGGGCGGGGCCACCAGCACGTTTTATGACACCGACGGCCGGGTGACCCAACAGACCGGCCCCGCCGGGGGCACCACGGTGCACGCCTACGACGGCGCCGGCAACCAGTACTGCAGCGTGGGGCCCCAGGCCTACGCGGCCGGGACGCGCTGTCCCGCCACCCCGCCTTATTCGGCGCCCAGCGTCGGCAACGACCCTTACTTGGGGGCCACCATCGATACCTTTGACGCCCAGGGCCAGGTCGTACAGGAGACCAACCCGCTCGGGGGCATTACCCTCAGTTACTACGACGCCAACGCCAACTTGGTGGGCCAGACGCTCGAGGGCGACGGCCAGAGCACCGACCCGCCCGTGAGCACCCTCTACACCTACGACGCTGACGGCCGCCAGTACTCACAGACCTCGGCCCCGGGCACGGCGCAATTCTCTACCACCATCAGCTACTACGACCCCGATGGCAACGTCTACTGCTCGGTCTCGGCCGACGCCTACGCCGAGGGGCCCTATAGCGGTACGGGGAACGGCTACCAGTGCCCGGCCTGGCAGCCGAGCTGGGCCAGTTCCCCGCCGGGGATCGGGGCGCTGTACTCGTTGGCGCCGACGCTGGCCCAAGCCGCCGGCGTGACCACCAGCTTCTACGACGCCGACGGCGAGCTGGCCCAACAGTCCAGCCCGGACCAGGCGACCACCGTCTCGGTCTACGATGCCGACGGCGAAACGGTCTGCGCCGAGGACGCAACCGACATGGAGACCACCCTCGCGGCCGAGCCCGGTGCCACTTACCCGTACTCCTGCCCGGCGAGCCCGCTTACCAGCCCCCCGGCCACCGGCTCGGGTCCGGGTTGTGAGACGACCATCTACGACGCCGCCGGCAACGTGCTCAGCTCGACCGACGCCGCCGGCGACACGACGTCGTACACCTATGACCCGGCCGACCAGGTCTTGACCACCACGGGCCCGGGCGGCGCCGTCACCACCGACTGCTACTACTGGCAGGCCTCGACGTGCGCGGCGGGAGCACCGCCAGGGGGCGGGGACGCCGACCAGCTGTACTCGACGACGCTGCCGCCGGCAATGGGGGAGCCGTCGGGGGCCACCACTGCCTACACCTACCTCCCCGGTGGGGCGCTGGCGACCAAGACCACGGCTGCGGGCACGGTGACCGACGCTTACGACGCCGCCGGCGAGCTGCGCTCGGTCACCTACGGCACGCCGGCCAACGGCTACCAGGGTTCCTCCGACATCAGTTACACCTACAACCCGGTTGGCGAGGTGGCGACCATGATTGGCGGCACGGGCGAGACCACCTACAACTACGACGACGCAGGTGACCTTCTCTCGGCCGCCTTCGTGGCCGCATCGGGCTCGGGCCTCACCTCGGGGACGACTTCTTACACCTACTACAGCACTGGGCAACGTGACGCGCTCACCTACCCCGTGGCGCCGGCCGGGGGCTCACCTACGGTCACTGATGCTTACAACTCCAACGGTGAGCTCGCCTCGATCACCGACTGGGCCGGCCGTACCATCAACTTCACCAACGACCCTCATGGCAACACCACCACCACGGCCTACCCGAACAGCACCACGGTGAGCGCCACTTATGACCTGGGCGACGCCATGACAGGGCTCGACGCCCAGACGGGCGCCCCGGGCGACCTGGGGACGAGCCTGGCCGCCATCAACTACCAGCTGGACAGCGCCGAGCAAGTCAAGACAGAAACCGACACGGGTGCCCTAAGTGCTTCGGTCACCTATGGCTACGACAACGCCGACCGCTTGGGCAGCGTGACTGAAGGAGCCGGTACGCCGGCGGCCGAGGCCTACGACCCCTCCGGCGACCCCACCACGCTCCCGGACGGGGGCGCCCAGGACTTCAACGCCGCCGGCCAGCTCACAGCGGCCCAAAGCCTGGGCGGCGGTACCGAGGCCTACGGCTACAACCCAACGGGGGACCGCACCAGCTCCACTGGCACGATCGGTACGTCGGCCAGCTTCGCCTACAACCAGGCCGACCAATTGGCGTCGACGACGCTCAATGGGGCGACCGTTTCCTACACCTACAACGGCGAGGGGTTGCTGACGGGCAGGGCTACAGCGGCGGGTACGGTCACCGATACTTGGGATATCACCTCTGGT
This sequence comes from Acidimicrobiaceae bacterium, assembly GCA_003158835.1. Classification (GTDB taxonomy): domain Bacteria; phylum Actinomycetota; class Acidimicrobiia; order Acidimicrobiales; family Palsa-688; genus Fen-671. The sequence goes on along the minus strand of PMLI01000032.1, from coordinate 4,445 downwards.
ACCGCGTCGTTGCTGAGCGACGCTACTAATGACTACCTCTACGGTCCCAACGGCACCCCGGTCGAGCAAGCCGACCTCGCCACCGGGGCTGCCGAGTACGTCGTCTCCGACGCTCAAGGCTCGACTCGGCTGTTGCTCGGGGCCAGCGGCACTGTGGACGCCACTTTCAGCTTCGATGCCTACGGCAACCTTACCGCCTCGTCGGGCACCGCCACTACGCCCCTTCTGTACGACGGCCAAGAGCTCGACACGGCAACGGGCCTCTACTATCTCAGGGCGCGCTGGTATGACCCGGGGACGGGTGAGTTCATCAGCGTTGACCCCGATCTGGCTGAGACAGGCGAGCCGTACGCCTACGCCGGCGACGACCCGGTGAACGGGGGAGACCCGAGCGGTCTGTGCTGGAGCCTCGCCCCTGGAGTATACGGCCCGTGCCTGCCACCTCCTCCCGGCGTTCCATACGACGGCTCGTTCGACACCCAGGAGATCCTCCAATACCCTCAGGTTCTTAAGGGTCTGAACCCTCAGCAAGTCGTAGACAGCTTGGCGGGCAGGCCCGTCGGCCCAGAGGATGCGCCGCCTGGATGGTTTGTAACTCCGGGTCAGGGAACCTCCGTTGCCCCGGGCTGGGTAATGCGCCAAGTCACGGAGGAGGGCAACTACACAGGGCGCCTGATCCGCTGGGGAGCCACGGTGCGTGAGAACCATCCCGACGAGTGGTACTGGACGGTGACCCAGGACAACGCTCCAAACGTGCGGGTGGAAGCCGGTAATTGGCCAGGCGGCCCGAAGGAGTATGTAGGTAATACTGGGGGAGTTCTACCAAAGGAGGAATCAGGTGGCGGTGACGAGAATCCTCCGCCGCCAAATCCTTGCCTTGCCTCATCTGGTCATGGTGACGCCGTCACCCTAGACGGTTGTGTGCCCGGCGAACCGGGCGGCGGCGAGCCGCCGGGAGAGGGCGGGGAACCGGAGCCGGGTCCTGAGCCGCCGCCCATAATTGAGGCGAGTACATTCTCGCAAGCGGCCGACTGCGTGCCGGCTTTTCAACCACTACAGGTGCAATAGGTGACAGTCAGCGGAACTGGGCTACTAACCCGGCTAGAGGCCGTACTCGCTGTTCTGGGCGCGCCCGTCGACCAGCAAAGAGCTTGGGCCGACGCACAAAAAGTCGGCGTGGAGGAAATGATCCTGCAGTTCTTTGACTTCGTTCCCGGGTGGCTGAGCGAATTGAGGGATGCAGAGGTCGTTGATGACGCAGATGAACTAGCAATCCTGCGTTTGTATGTATACCTGAACCAAATGCGCGGAAGGAGCGATCTTCTTGAGAAGTGGTCTGCCGTTGCCGATGCACCGGAGTGGAGGAAAGTGAGAGAGTTATCGGTTTCCGCGCTCACCTGCCTTCGTGGGTCGAAGGCTACCCGTGCCGCGCAAGCCATAGAGCACGAGAAAGACGTGCCCTATAACACGGCTCCATAGCGGAGCGGAGATCCGTTACGTCACAGGTGCTCGACCATCGTTCCCTCGCTTCCACCCACGTCTACACCCGAGTCGCCCCCGAGCGCCTGGCCGCCGTGCAAGCCGTCTGCCACCCCACCGGCGGGCGGCCACCTTCCCCTTTAGCCGCCCAGCTGCCCTGGTCACGGGCTCGGCGCCCACCAGGCGCGATACTCGTCCTGTGACGGCGGCGCCGGCAATGACCACCATGGCCAGGGCCACGGGGTGCCCGAAAAGCGCGTTACCGCGCCTCCCGCCCCAGCACCCCCACGACCGCCGTTCCGGCGTCCACATCCGTGCACGTCAGAGGGTCTTTTGCACCCGCCACCAGCTACGACCCGCGGGAGAGTTCTCAGGTGCCGGCGACGACCCGGTGAACGAGGGGGACCCGAGCGGACTGAGTACCGAGGGGTATTGCGCTAGCTTCAGCGTGTTTGCCGCTGTTGTCGGGGGTGCGGCAACCGACTGTATCGTAAAGACACCAAATGGGGACTCTGTTGGGATAACGGCGACGGTCGCTGTCACTGCGGGCTTTGACAGCGCCACTCTTATAGGGGCTGAGTCCAGGACTCCGTGCACACCCTCAAAATGGTTGCGGCTTCTCGGCCCTGCTGACGAGCCGGCTCAGGCGTCCTTGACGCTATAGACGAGACGGAGCTCGGTGCCCGGGTAGCAGGTCTCGGTCTCGTTCAGTTCGTCGCAGAGGGCGGCGATAGCCCGGCTGCGCCGTGGCGCCGAGAGGCTGTCGAGGCGTACGTGGAGCTGGTTGCCGACGACTTCGAGGTCGGCCGAGGCGCGGAACGCTTCCCGCAGTAGGCTGTTCGCCTCGTCGTCGGCTCTCGGGTAATAGGGGGCGAGGGCCCGGGCGAGGACGGACTGGGCGTTGTAGGCCGCCATACGGATGACGTCCGTGATGCGTTTGCGTTCTGGGTGGGCAAGTACGGCGTCGGGGCGGATGTCGCCGAGCGGCACACGGGCCGGTACGGTGCCGGCACGCTGCTCCGCCTTCTCGGTGGCGGCCCTGGCGATTTCGAGAGCGGCGGCTGCGCCGTTTATCGCGGCTGTGGCCTCGGCGGGGCTCCCCGAGGCGGGGTCAGCCGCGCCAGCGACGGCGTCGGCGAGAGCTTTCTCGGCCTCGCCCTGGAGGGCCCTGGCTTTCTGGGTCGCCGCTTTTGCCTTCGCCTTGGCCGGGTTGGGCACGCTCCGGGTGAGGTCGTCGGGGGTTTTTGCGTACGAGTCGAGCGCGTCGAGGGCGTAATGGGGGCGCATGTAGCGGAAGAAGTTCTCGATGCGCCACCGGTCGAAAGTGCGCTGGGCTACTTCGTTGGCCGCCCAGTCGCTGTGCGTCGTAAGCACCTGGGTCTGGTGAGCGCTCACCGGGTCGAGGCGCGTCACCTGGCGCATGGCGAGGCGGCGGCCGGCTTTGCCCTGCTTGTAGGCAAGGCGGACCGTCCGGTCAGCCAGGTGGTACGTATGCGCATGCCCCAGGTCGTCGACGTGGTCGTAGGCGACGAAGGCGGACCGGGGCTCGGGCTCGGTCTTGCCTTTCCTGTAGGTGAGGATGTGGAACCCGGCCGCGACGACCTCGGCGAAGACCGCCGGGGACCACCCGCCCCGGTCGAACACCAGCGTGGGACGGGCGTCCGGGCCGACCAGGGAGCGGATCTCGGTCATCGCGCGTGCCAGCTCGGCGCTGAGCGTGGCGCCCGGTGCCCCCGTCCAGACCATCACCCCGTCGCCCCTGGAGTCGGTGACCCAGGTGTCGACGGTGCCGGGCATGGCCAGGCGTGCCCGGGCCAGGTGGGCCTTGGGCAGGTGGGAGCGTCCGTGGTAGGCGCGGACGTGGCCGTCGAGGCAGAAGATGCCGGGCAGGTCCTGGTTCGCGGCCAGGTGGGCGGCGGCCATGGCCCCCACCAGCTCCTCGGACCGTCCGAGCGTGGCGAGCTCCTCCATACGGCGGCGCCACGTGCCTACCTCAGGCGCCCTGTCCATGCCGAGCAGCCGGCCGAGCGCGACCGGGCCCAGCCGGGTCAGGCCCTCCGCCCTCGGCTCGCCTACCAGCGACGAGAGCACGACGGTCAGCACGAGGGACGTGAGGCCGTAGAAGCACGCCCGCCTCGCCGTCCCGTACACCTTGTCTACCGCGCCCATCAGCCCTCCGGCGACCAGCGCCGGCAAGACCAGCAGTGCCCCCGCCAGCGGCAGGCTGGCACCGTCGCAGAACACCGGTGCCGCCCCGGCCAGCAGCCCGGCCCTGGCCGCCTGGCGCTCGGCGGGACGGGGCTCGGGGCGGGCCAGCGGCACCAGTTCCTTGCCCTCGGACCTTGGCGTCCCGGCGCTGCGGGCACGCAACGGGTCGTCGCCCCGCAACGCCCGGGACACGGAATTGAGGCTCACCCCGCAGGCCTCGGCCACTTCGGCCATCGAGCGCCCGCCCGCCCGGGCCTGCCTGATCTCCTGCCTTTTCTCCTCGGTGAGCTTGGACGCACGCTTGGGCCCCTTCACCTGCAGGCCGAGCGCCTCGGTGCCTGCTTCCTCGTAGGACCGGCTCCAGCGCCTCGCCGTCTCGTTGGAGACCCCGAAGCTCGCTGCGACCTCGGTCCTGGTCGCCGCCCCCGTCTCCACCAGTTGCACAACGGCGAGCCGCCGTCCCACCACGTCGCCGGCCTCCCAGCACCAAGTCGGCATCCCCCATAGCACCACGACCCCGCCCATCTCGTTCTCGACGAGGTCCACGCCGTCGGCGACCCTAAGGGACCCGGCCGGGCGCAACGGCAGCGGGCGTCCTCTTCGCACGGGGACCAGTCCAGCACCCCCGAGCACCTCGGCTACCGTCACACACCTATTATCGCACTCGGGGCACCGTGACCAGCGGATTTCCCGATGTTCTACAACGGTTCTCTATTCTCTATCCCAGGAGCCCTGGAGTCTCACCCCCCGCCGCTCAC
>PMLI01000282.1 GCA_003158835.1 Acidimicrobiaceae bacterium | reverse complement strand
CTCACCACGACCACGGCGCAGCCCACCACCACGACCACTCAGGCCCCGCCCACCACCACGACGACCAAGCCGCCCGCCACCACCACCACGACCCGGTTCTGCATCCTCAGGATCCTGTGCCTGTGAACGGTCCCGGGCCGGGCGCCGGGCCGCAGGCGGGGAGCCTGCAAGTCTTTTCGAATGTGTGGGCCTGGCGGGACCTTGGGGTAGCCTACGGGAATGATTTGCACCAAAAGAGGTGATGGAGCGCGCGCCGCGCGCGCCGCTTCGTGAAGGCGGTCGTGCTGGTAGGGGGCGAGGGGACGCGCCTGCGGCCGCTAACTCTGTTCACCCCTAAGACGCTGTTGCCCGTGGCGGGGCGGCCGGTTATCGAGCGGGTGGTGGAGCACCTGGCGCAGCATGGTGTCGATGAGGTCGTGCTCTCTCTCGGGTACAAGCCCGACGCCCTGCTGGCCGCCTACCCCGACGGCCGGTGCGGGGACGTGAGGCTTCACTACGCCATCGAGAGCACTCCCCTGGACACGGCTGGCGCCATCGCCTTCGCGGCCGAGGAGGCCGGCATCGGCGACGAGACCTTCGTTGTCGTCAACGGGGGCGTCCTGACCGAGATAAACGTGACCGACCTGGTCCGGTTCCACAGGGCACGAGGCGGCATTGCCTCCATCGCCCTGACCCCGGTGGAGGACCCGTCCCGGTTCGGCGTGGTGGCGGTGGACGCCCGGGGCCGGGTGGAGGCCTTTGTCGAGAAGCCACCCGCGGCCGAGGCGCCCAGCAACATGATCAACGCCGGGATTTACGTCCTGGAACCGGCCTTCCTGGAGCGGGTGCCGTCCGGGCGGCTCGTCTCTGTCGAACGGGAAGTCTTCCCCGCCCTGGTCGAGGCCCGCTTGCTTTACGCCCTTGGCTCTGACGCCCTCTGGACCGACATGGGGACGCCCGAAAAGTACCTGGAGGCCAACCTGGCCTGGGCGCGCCGCGAGCAGAGCCTGACCGGCGCCCCGGCGGGCCTGACGCCCGAGGAGGTGGCCGAGGTGGCCGCCCGCCTCGCCGACGGCCGGCCCGGCGTCTTCGACGGGCCCTCCGGTGCCCATCCGGATGCCACCATCGCCAACAGCTTCTTGCACGCTGACGTGCGGGTGGAAGAAGGGGCCCAGGTCCGCGACGCCGTCGTGCTCGAAGGCGGCTACGTGCGGGCGGGGGCGACGGTGCGGAACTCGGTCCTCGGGCCCTACGTCGTAGTCGGGTCGGGCGCGGTGGTGGACGACCTCTCCGTGCTGGGCGACGGGTGGCAGGTTGCGGCCGGGGCTGTTTTGAGCGGGGCGCGCCTGCCCGCAGCCTGAGCCCGGCCCGCCCCGGCCGGCGCCGGACGGTGGGCAGGCGGGCGGGGCAGGCCGAGGTGGGCCCGCCGCCTCGAACCGAAGTCGGGGCGGTGGGCGAATTAGGTTTGTCACCTGGGCCTCGCCCTTCTCCGCCTGGTGACGGCGCCGGCTTGGTCCCACTGCGCCCAGGAGGAGCCGATATGCGTGGCATCGTTGCGTTTGGGGACCGTGGTCGGGTGTCGTTCCCGGGGTCGATCGGGGATCCGGGGCCTGCTGAGCGTCACCTGCGACGGCGACCCCCCACCGTTCCGGGAGCGCTGCTTTCGGTGGGCGCGCTGGTGGCGCTCGTCCTGGGCACCTTTGGACCGATCGGGGCCGGCGCCCCGGCCGGGGCCGTGCCGTACCGCGCCGCCCATGAGAGCGCCTATGGCTCAGCCCTGTCCACCGGCTCGGTCGGGACTGTCTGGCTGTGCCGGCCCGGGATGCCCGCCGACCCGTGCACTTCCAGCTTGAAGACGACCGTTGTCGCCGCGCCCGGCGCGAAGTCGGTGGTCAACCCTTCGGTGGCGGCGGCGTCGAAGTTCGACTGCTTCTATGTGTACCCGACTGTCAGCACCGAGACCACGCTCAACGCCGACCTGCGCATCCAGGCGGCCGAGACGTCGACGGCCATAGCCCAGGCGGACCGCTTCTCCACCGTGTGCCGCGTCTGGGCCCCGATGTACCGCCAGTTCACCCTGTTCGCCCTGGAGGGGGCCCTCAGCAAAGGGACCAGCGTCGCCGCCATAGCGACCCTGGAAACCGCCTACCAGAGCTTGAAGTCCGGGTTCGAGGAGTACCTGGCCCACTACAACGACGGCCGGCCCATCATCTTCATCGGCCACTCGCAAGGGGCGTCGCTACTCATCGCGTTGCTCAAGCAGCTCGTGGACAGCAACGCCGCCCTGCGCAGCCGTCTCGTGCTCGCCATAATCCCCGGGGGGAACGTCGTCGTGGCCAACGGCTCGCAGCAGGGCGGCAGCTTCTCCCACATCCCCGCCTGTAGCTCGAAGGGTGAAGCCGGGTGCGTGATCGCCTACTCGAGTTTCCCGAGCCAGCCCCCGGCCGCCTCGTTGTTCGGGCGCCCGGGCCAGGGCGTCTCAGCGCTGTCGGGGCAGACGGCCTCCACCGGTGTCCACGTCGTCTGCGTCAACCCGGCCGCCCTTGGTGGCGGGCGCGCCGTGCTCGACGGCTTGTACCCCACCGGAGGCCGCCTGGCCACGCCGTGGGTGGAGTACCCGCAGCTTTACCAAGGGCGTTGCGAGAGCGGTGGGGGGGCGACCTGGCTCGACGTGACCAAGATGCCCGGCGCGTCGGTCAAGCGCCAGATATTGAAGGAGCAGGACGGCCCCAACTGGGGCTATCACCCGTACGACATCAACGTCGCCCTCGGCAACCTCGTCGCGGACGTGGCGGCGGCGGAGACCACCTGGTCACAGCGCGCTCACGGGTAGAGCCAGGCCAAAACGCGGTGGCTCGCCCCGCCCACAGGTGGCACTATGGAGCGAACCGGTCGCCGATTGCCGATGGCGGCCCAAGGACGTGACATGAGCGGTTATCCCTCGAGGGCAAAAGCCGCTTGGCACCAGGTATTCGTGGTCCCGGGCCGAGCCGGTAAGGCGTCCGCCGTCCTCGCCCTAGCCGCGCCGCCCGCGGTCGCCGCCGTCCTGGTGCCGTTCCGCTCCGACATCACCAACACGGCGCTCGCCCTAGTGATGGTGGCCGTCGTGGTCCTCGTCGTCGCGCCGGGCCGGAGGCTGGCGGCCCTGGTGGCAGGCATCTCGGCCGGGTTGTGGTTCGATTTCTTCCTCACCCGCCCCTATGAGTCCTTCGCCATCAACCGCAGCGCCGACATCCAGACCACCGTGCTGCTCTTCGTGGTCGCCGTGGGAGTCGGGGAGCTGGCCGCCCGCGACCGCCGCCACCGCATCGGCTCCACCAGCGCCGGCGATGGCTTGACGGCCGTACAGGCCGTCTCCGAGCTGGTCGCCGAGGGCGCCGCGGC
>PMLI01000503.1 GCA_003158835.1 Acidimicrobiaceae bacterium | reverse complement strand
CTCCGCGCCCACTTTCCCGCCCCTCACCCTTCCGGTCGTCCCAACTGTGGCCGACCACGGTTGGGATCCCCTGGCCGTGCCGCCTCCCGCTGCCTACCCGCCGTCCGCGACCGGCCCGGGCGGGCACAGCGCACCGGTCGGCGTGGCCAAGGCCAGTTCACCCACCGGGGCCGTACCTTGGGCGGTGCCGTCATTGACCGATCTCATCGGCGCCGCCGTCCCGGCGGCCGAGAGCGCCCCGCACCAGGGAACACCCGACCTGGGCATCCTCTCCCCCCTGGCCGGGACGGTACCCGCCGGTGGCCTGCTCGCCTGGGCGCAGTCGGCTCCCAAGAGCGTGGAGGAGGCTCCACCGGACGCCACTCCCCTGCCCCCGCCCGCGGCCTGGAACGTTCTGCCCGTACCGCCTCACGACAACGGTGTCGGTCCTGCCACCCGGGCCCGGAGCACGGCCGAAGGGCTCCGCAAACTGACCCGGCGTGTGCCGGGCGCGTCGTTGCCTCAACAAGACGACTCCTTGCGCCGGGCCATGCCGACCACTACCAACCGCAACCCACTGGGCCTCACAGGGGCCTTGGCACAGTACTTGTCGGCTACGGCTAACGACGGCCGGGCGGAAAGGGAGCAAAACCCACGATGAGCACAGACACGCTCAGTAACGAGGTCAAGAACTTCAACTGGATGCTCGACAATTTCGTCGAGAAGAGCGCCGGCGTGTGCGATGCCGTGGCCGTCTCCTCGGACGGCCTGCTGATGGCCATGTCCCATACGCTCGACCGGGCCGGGGCCGAAAGAGTGGCCGCCATCATTTCCGGCATGGTCGGGCTTTCCCGCGGCGCGGCCAAGGCCTTCGGGTGGGAGCCCGTCCGCCAGATCATCATCGCGATGGAAGGCGGTTACCTCTTCTTGTCGACCATTTCGGACGGCAGCAACCTCGGCGTAGTGGCCAACGCCGGGTGCGACATAGGGCTCGTGGGGTACCAGACCAATCTCCTGCTGGAAAGGATCGGGGTGCTCCTGACCCCCGCCCTCATCGCCCGGCTGCGGGCTCAGGTCCTCAATCACTGATAACGAAAGGCCCTGGTGAACATGCAAGACACACCAAGACCACTAGGGCTGATCCGTCCGTTCATCTTGACGGGTGGCCGTACCTCGTCGACCAGGTCGGGCCTGCGTTGGGAAACCCTCGTGGAAACCCTCGCCGACCGCGCCCGGCTGGCGAAAACCACAGAGCAGCGTACGGTCCTGTCCCTGGCCGGACGGCCGATATCGATCGCCGAGCTGTCAGCCTATATGCACCTGCCGACCCAGGTAGTCGCGATCCTGGTCGGGGACCTGGTGGACATGGGAGCCATCCGCATCCACCAGACAGACCCGGTCGAGGTCGAACTTTCCGCCCTAACGAGGATGATTGAACGTGTCCGTGCTCTCTGATAAACCATCGAACCGCCACGTCACCGCTGTCAAATTCGTCATCGCCGGTGGGTTTGGCGTAGGCAAAACGACCTTTGTCGGGGCGATTTCCGAAGTCGAACCCCTCACGACCGAGGCAGCCATGACGGTGGTGGCCAGGGGCGTGGACGACCACGGCGCGGTGGCCGGCACCGCCAAGACCACGACCACCGTCGCCATGGACTTCGGGCGCCTCACGGTCGACGACACCCTGGTCATGTACCTCTTCGGCGCCCCCGGTCAGGCACGTTTCACCTTTATGTGGGACGACCTGATCAACGGTGCCCTGGGGTGTGTGGTGCTGGTCGACACTCGCCGGGTGGAGGACTGCTTCGCCGCTGTCGACTACTTCGAGAAGAAGGGGCTCCCTTTTGTCGTCGGGGTCAATTGCTTCGACAGCACCGCCAGGTACCCTCTCGACGACGTCCGGGAAGCGCTCGGCCTCTCGCCCGGCGTGCCCGTGTTCGACATGGACGCCAGGAACAAGGCCTCCTGCCGCGATGCGCTCCTGGTCCTGCTCGAATTGCTCGTCACCCGTCTTTCCAGCAAAGTCCCCTCCTAACCCCGGCCGAGACAGCCTCTAACCGCGGCCGAGACAGCCTCTCCAAAGACATTTCAAGGCGCCGCACCCGTGCCGGGTGCGATGGTAACTGCGGGACAATGCGTCGGACTGTCCTCAGTGAAGCAGGGTGCTGTACCAGTTGACGATCGGGGCGCCGGCCAGAGCGGCCAGCAGCGCCCCTGCGGCCAGGAAGGTCCCAAACGGGATGGGCGTACGCCGTCCCGCCTTGCCGAGCGCGATCATCGTCACGCCTACGACCGAACCCAGCACGCTGGCCGCCAGGAAGCCGAGGAAGGCGTAGCCCGCACCCAGCCAGCCCAGTCCGAAGCCTATGAGCAGCGCCAGACGGACATCCCCGAAACCCATGGCTCGGGGGGAGACGAAGTTAATGACGAAGAACAGCGCCCACGGCACGACCGCCGACATGACCGCCACCAGCAGGCGGTGCCATTGCGTGCCGGTCGCCGCTCCCGCCACGAAGACGGCCGCCACTATGGTCAGCGTGAGGTAGACGATCCTCCTCGGCAGGAGCAGGTGGTCCAGGTCGATGAAGGCCAGGACCACCAGGCCGGCCGCTAGGGCCGCCTCGCCCACGCCGGTCCAGGAAATACCGAACCGGAGCCCGACACCGGCGAAGAGCGCGCCCACGAGGGCTTCCACCGCCGGGTAGCGGACGGATATGGGGGCGTGGCAGTCCCGGCAGTGGCCCCCCAGGACCAGCCAGGAGATGACCGGGATGTTGTCCCGGGAACGCACCCGCGCCCCGCAGGCCGGGCAGCCCGAGGCGGGCCGGACAATCGAGCGGCCCTCCGGGACACGGTAGATGAGGACGTTGGCAAACGACCCCATCACCAAGCCGAGCACGCCGAGGATAACCGCGGCCGCGGCGCCCGGGGCAAGCGCCATCATCGACCACCTAGCCCGTTGTCGCAACCGGATCCGAGCGCCGTGAAAACTTCCATATCACCTGCTAATCGGCAGTTACGCGCTCCAAACTTAGCGCCGGTACGGGGGCCGGTCACTGACGTGCAGGCCCCCGTTGCAGGTCTGCCAAAGCGGCCAGGACATCATCGTGGCCGACGCCAGGCACCACCTCGAGGCCGTCGGGACCGTCGAGCACGAAGGTCAGGCCCCCTCCTGTCGCCTTCTTGTCCCGGCCCATCACCGTCACCAGGCGGGCGACATCAACGCCGACAGGCAGATTTGAGGGCAGGTCGTAGGCGGCCACCACCTGGTAGTGCTCGGCCACGCGCTCATCGCTCACCCTCCCGAGCCGCCGCGCCAAACGGGCGGCAAAGACGAGGCCCACCGCCACTGCCTCGCCGTGGCGAAGGTCATAGTGGCCCTCCGTCTCGAGGGCGTGGGCGAGCGTATGGCCGTAGTTGAGCAGCGCACGTCCGCGGACGGCATCGGAAGGGTCCGCCGTCTCCCGTTCGTCCCCCGAGACGAAGGCGGCCTTGCACCGAACGCAACTTGCCACCGCCTCCACCAAGTCCATGTCGATGAGGTTTGGGACGCCCAAGAAGGCGTACTTGGCCATCTCGCCCTGGCCGCTGCGGTACTCCCGGGGAGGCAGAGACGACAGCACCTCGGTGTCACAAATGACGGCGACCGGCTGCCAGAACGCCCCTACCAGGTTTTTCCCCTCCGGCAAACTTACGCCGGTCTTGCCACCGATGGCGGCGTCGACCTGGCCCAGCAGCGTCGTGGCGACGTGGGCGACGGCAACGCCGCGGTGATAGACCGCAGCGGCGAAGCCGGCCACGTCGGTCACCACTCCCCCGCCCACGCCCACCACCAGGTCGGCCCGGGTGAGCCCGAACTCGGCGAAGCCGCGGCAAAGTTCCTCGACGCGGCCGAGGTTTTTGGCTCGTTCGCCATCTCCGATCAGGAACGTCCGCTGGTCCACACCGGCCTCTACGGCCACGTTGATGCCCGGTTGGGTGACCACGGCCACCCGCCTGGCCCCGGCGGGCACGACCGAGCTCA
>PMLI01000594.1 GCA_003158835.1 Acidimicrobiaceae bacterium | reverse complement strand
AGCTGGGGCCCGGAGTCGGGCTATGAGGCGGGCCAGAGGCTGGCGCGGGACCCGGACGTGACCGCGGTGCTGTGCGGGAACGATGACCTCGCCATGGGCCTCATCCGGGCCCTGAACGAGGTGGGCCGCACGGTCCCCGGCAGCCTCAGCGTCGTGGGCATAGACGACACACCTCTCGCCCCCTTTTACAACCCACCGCTCACGACTGTTCGCCAGGACTTCAAGGTCCTGGGCCAGATGTGCTTCGCCCGGCTCATGTCCGTTTTGGACGGCACGAGCTGGGAAGGTCCGTCACTCCTTCGCACCGAGCTGGTCGTGCGGCAGAGCGCCGCGCCGGCCCCGACGTCTCCCTCAAGACGTGCTGCGCGCCAGAGAGCAGGACGGGCCGCGGTCGCCGTGACGAGCGGGCCTCACCGGCCCCAGGGCCCGGCTCGCAAAATGCCGGCCCCACCAGAGCCCAGAGGAGGTGTTTGAGCAACCACATCGACCTACGGTTCCCCACTACGAGCCCGCCCCGAGCCTACAGTTGGCGAAGAACCAGCTTTACGACGAGGGTCAGGCAATTTGCAATCTGATATTCTACAGGCGCATCTCCCAAGATAGAAGAAAAGGTACAGCGTGATCGCAATAATGAAGCCAGACCGCCGGGCCGCCGGCAAATCCAAGATGAGGAGCCGCCGGGCGCAGGTACTGGCCGCCGGTTGTGCCCTCCTGATCCTTGTCACCCCCGGGAGCGCCGGCGCGTCGAGCCTGCGCCCTGCGGCCAGCACCGTAAACCTCACGTGGGAGACGATGTGGTCAGGCCCCACCCTGCTGCTGCTCAAGCAGATGACCACGGCGTTCAACGCCAGCCACCCGGGCATTGTCGTCACCGAGACCAACATCCCCAGCGCCACCGGTGACGCCAAGCTCTCGTCGCAGATCGCGGCCGGGGACCCGCCTTCCATTTTCACCGAGTGGAACCCGGTGATCGGCGAGTACGCCGCGGCCGGGTCGATAATCTCAATGAACCCGTTCCTGAAGGGAGCCTATAAGAACTTCAAGAGCTGGGAGTACCCGCTCGCGGCGGCCACCGGCACTTACAAGGGCCAGCTGGTCGGTATCCCGATGTCGCTCAACTCGTGGGCGCTTTACTACAACAAGAGCATCCTGAAGGCAGCGGGCATTACGTCCCCGCCCACGACCCTGGCGCAGCTCACCGCCGACCAGGCCAAAGAGTGGGTCATCAAGGGCGGCAAACTACAGCAGATCGGGATGTACCCCGGTGCGAACGGTTTTGAGTACTTTGCCACCTTCTTCGGTGCGCTTAACTGCTTCAACTCCGCCGGCCAGTACGACTATGCCAATACGAAGACCTGTCCCGGTGCGACGAAGGTGATGGACTGGCTCACGAATTTCAAGCCCTACCCGTACGCGCAGGTCAACTCGATGAACGCGACCTACGGCGCTGTGGCCGGGGGCGATGACGACCCGTTCGTTGCCGGCAAGGAAGGCTTCAACATGGACGGGCCGTGGGAGGGCGCGCAAAACGTTCCCGACGCCAACCCGGCCATGGAAGGCAACTTCGGTGTCGTGCCCTTCCCCGGCACGGTCGCTGGGCCCAGCACGATCGGGCAGGGCAACTTCAACATCATCCCCAAGGGTGCCTCCGACCCTGCGGCTGCGTTCGAGTTCATTACCTGGCTGGCCGGGTTCAACAACGTGAAGTTCACGGCCAACATGGACCCCCAGGGTGGTTGGGTGCCGGCAAGCCCACAGATTGCCGCCGCCCCTGCGTACCAGAACTATGTGAAGAAGTTCCCGTGGATGTCGACCTACCTGGAGCAGATGTCGAGCAAGTACTCCCAGGCGCCCGTCCTGACGACGCACGAATCGCAGGCAGAGAACGCCATGGTGACGGCCAGCAATAACGTCGAGGACGGCACGATGACGCCGGCCCAGGGTTTGACCTACATAGACACCCGGGCCAACAGCAATACGTAACGTCAACCACTAAGGGAGCGAAGGACGCGGTGGGGGAAGACGTGAACAAGGCGCTGAAATCACCGGAGGTCAAGGTGCCGCGGTCGGCATCAGAGATCGCCCGGGCGGTTCAACGCCGCCGAATAAGGATCGGGCTGCTCTTCGTGAGCCCGTGGATCCTTGGGTTCCTGGCGTTCTTCCTCTACCCGTTCTTCGCCACCCTCTACTACAGCTTCACGAGCTACACGGGCATAGGCCACGCCCATCTGGTCGGGTTCGCCAACTACTGGGCCCTGCTCCACGACGGCCTGTTCCGGACATCACTGTTCAACACGTTTTATTACACCGCTGTGGAACTGCCCTTGTCTACGAGCGTCGCTCTCGGGTTAGCTTTACTGCTGAACATGAACGTCCGGGGACAGTCGTTCTACCGTACCGTGTTCTATATCCCGTCGATCGTTCCCCTCGTCGCATCGTGCATGGTCTTTGTCTGGATATTCAACCCGACGAACGGGATAATGAACTCGTTGCTGACCGACGTCCACCTCCCCTCGCCGGACTGGTTCTTCTCGGTCGCCTGGTCAAAGCCCTCCTTCATCCTCCTGGGCCTCTGGGGCCTAGGGCAGCCGATGGTGATCTACCTGGCGGCGCTCCAGGGTGTCCCCAAGGACATGTACGAAGTGTGCGCCCTAGAAGGTGCAAGCGCCTGGCAACGTTTCCGCTACGTCACCCTTCCCATGATCAGCCCGATCATCCTGTTCAACGGTGTACTGCAACTGGTCCTGTGTGTCTCGTATTTCACCCAGGCCCAGGTCATCGAGAGCCAAGACGTCGGCGGTCCCGGCAGCTCGACGTGGTTCTATGTCCAGTACCTGTACACCCAGGCGTTCCAGTTCTTGAAGTTCGGCTATTCCTCGGCGATGGGTTTCTTCTTGTTTATCATTACCGGCCTTATTACCCTAGTATTGTTCAAGTCGTCATCGAGGTGGGTGTATTATGCGGGCGAAGACCGCTAGATGCGAGCAGACGGCGGTTTTATAGAAGTGGGAACTGGAGTCCGGCCGTGACGGCAAGTCTAAAGGCGCCAGGGGAACAACGGGTTACACCGTCGTTCCCCTCGGCGCGACCGCGCTGGACGCTTCAGAGACTTGTGTCCAGCGCTACCAAGCATTTTGTGCTCGTCATCTTCACCGTGGTGTTCGGGTTCCCCCTGGTGTGGATGTTCCTGTCATCGCTCAAGTCCAACCCGCAGGCGTTGCAAACCCCTGTCGTCTGGTGGCCGCACCCGTTCCTGTGGAGCAACTACCCAGATGTACTTTCTGCGGTGCCCTTT
>PMLI01000425.1 GCA_003158835.1 Acidimicrobiaceae bacterium | reverse complement strand
AGGCCGGCGATGGAGCCGACGAGCACGAGTTGGCCCCCGACGCCGCTCTGGCGCAGGTAGGGGGCGGCGGCCCGGGCCAGGTGCATGGGGACCCGCAGGTTGATGTCGAGCAAGGCGTCGATCTCGGCCGGGGGCATCGGTTCGAACAGGCCCGACCAACCGGTGCCGGCGTTGGAAATGACGACGTCGAGCCCGTCCAGCGCCGACGCGGCAGCTTCTACGACGGCCTCGGGTGCGGACGGTTCGAGTAGGTCGCGAGCGAAGACGGCCTCGAACTGGNNCCCAACACTGCCGGCCCCAACACTACCGGCCCCAACACTGCCGGCCCCAACACTGCTGTTTGTTGCCCCGGCGGCCAGTGCGACCGTGTCCCGTCCTGTCCCGACCACCCGGGCGCCATGCTCCGCCAATAGCAAGCTGACGGCCGCGCCGATACCGCTGGATGCCCCCGTGACAAGCACCCGAAGGTCGGCCAGCGGCCGCCCGGACAACAAGTTAACGCCGCCCGCAAATAGCGCGGCGTTGTTTGTCGGGTAGTCCGGCGGATCTCATCAGCAGGATCACCGGGCGTTGACGAGGGCGCGCAGGGACTGGCGCAAACTGCCGGTGGTGGCCAGTACTGCGCTCGGTTCGAAGCCGCAGTGCGCCATGCAATTGTGGCAGCGAGGGTCTCGGCCGCGGCCGTACTTCGACCAGTCGGTTGTTTCGATCAGCTCCTTGTAGGTCTCGGTATAACCGTCTGCCAGGAGGTAACACGGCCGCTGCCAGCCGAAGACCGAGTAGGACGGCACGCCCCAGGGCGTGCACTCGAAGTCGACCTTGCCCTCCAAGAAGTCGAGGAAAAGGGGACTGTGGTTGAGGCGCCAGTGCTTGCGCTTGCCCTCGAACGCCTCGCTGAAGAGCTTCGTCGACTGGTTGACGCCCAAGAAGTGCACCTGGTTCGGCGCCTTTTCGTAGGCGTACCCGGGCGAGATCATCATGGTGTCCACTTCGAGCTCGTCGTTCAGGAAGTCGAGCACGTCCTGCACGGTACGGGGCGAGTCCGTGTCGAAGAACGTCGTGTTGGTGGCGACCCGGAAGCCCTTTTCCTTGGCTGCTCTTATGGCGGCGACGGCTTTTTCGAAAACGCCTTCCCGGCTCACGGACTCGTCGTGACGCTCTTTCAAGCCGTCGATGTGGATCACCCACGAAAAAGCAGGATGAGGCTTGAAGCGGTCGAGCTTGCGCTCCAGCAGCAAGGCGTTGGTGCACAGGTAGACGAAACGCTTGTGCTCCAACAGAGCCTCGGTCATTTTTTCGATCTGAGGGTGCAGCAGAGGTTCCCCGCCCGCGATCGACACCATGGGGGCCCCGCACTCCTCGATGGCGGCGACCGCCTGCTCGACCGAAAGGCGCTGGCGCAGTACCTCGGTCGGGTACTGGATTTTGCCGCAGCCGTTGCATTCGAGGTTGCAGGCGAAGAGCGGCTCGAGCTCGACGATAAGGGGGAACTTTTCCCGACCGGCCAGCTTTTGGCGGGCGATGTAGCTGCCCACTTTGACGCTTTGGCGCAAGGGTACGCCCATTTAACGGACCTCCGATGGAAGGGGAAAGGACACGTTCTCGCGCCCGGTCGAGCGTTCCTCGATGGATATCGAGCCCAGCCCGGCCAGGCAGTCCACGACTTCTTGGACGAGTTCGGGAGGCGCGGACGCGCCCGCTGTCACACCGATGCGCCGCGCTCCGGCGAGCCACGAGAGTTGCAGATCGGTCTTGCTGTCGACCAGATGAGCGCGGGCCCCGCTCCGTCGGGCGACCTCGACGAGGCGGTTGGAGTTGGACGAGTTGAGGGAACCGACCACGATTACGACGTCGCAGTCGGGCGCCATTTCGCGGACGGCTTCCTGGCGGTTCTGGCTGGCATAACAGATGTCCGACGCCGCCGGCCGGGCGAGATCGACGAAGCGCTCCTCGAGCGCGCCTATCACCGTTGTCACTTCGTCGGTGGCGAGGGTTGTCTGGGTCACGAAGGCTGTTGGTTTGGTCTCATCGAGCTCGAGGTGGGCAATGTCGTCGGGCGTGCTGACCAATCTCGTTCCGGGCACGGTGCCCAGGGTCCCTTCGACCTCGTCGTGGCCAGCATGGCCGATGAGGACGAGTTGGCGGCCGGCGGCGGCGAAACGGCGGGCCTCGTTGTGGACCTTGCTCACCAGAGGGCAGGTGGCGTCGATGGTGGACATCTGGCGCCGGCGCGCCTCTTCGTTGACACTCGTCCCTACTCCATGGGCCGAGAACACGACTCTGGCCCCGTCCGGCACTTCCGCCAGCTCCTCGACGAACACGGCGCCGGCGGACTCGAGGCGGGAGACGACGTGGGCATTGTGGACGATCTGGCGGCGCACGTACACCGGTGGCCCGTAGCGTTGGAGTGCCCGCTCGACGGTCTCGATGGCACGCAGCACGCCGGCGCAAAAGGACCGAGGCTCGGCCAGCAGGACTTGCCTAGGCCCGGCTGCCGCCGCCCAATCGGCCAGCGCAGGCCGGGCGCGGCGCAGGCTACGCAGCCCCTTGAGCGCCCCGAGCGCTCCGGCGGGCGAGAAAAGCTCCACCCCAGGCGAGTCCGATACGGCCCTCAGCACCGCCAGGGGCGCCCCCCAGTCGAGCTTGGCCAGCGCCGTCGACTCCATGTCCACGACGTCGGCGCCCAGTGCCGACAGGGTGGCGCGTTCGTTGCCGGTGACTATGTGGTCCGTGCTCACCACTGTCCCCAGGCGGGCCCGGATGCCTTTGCGCTGTAGCTCACCCACCAGCAGCGCGGCGGAGGCCAACCGGGCCACTTCATGGCCCTGGGCGTCGATCAGCCGCTCGGCTACCACCACGTCGCCCGGCACGAGGCCCGGCGCCAGCGCCCCGCCCAGGCCGGCCACGACCACGGCGGCCGGAGGTGTGGCGGCCGCGCTCAATCGCCGCGCCGACCCGGCTGCCTTGGCCAGGCCCATGCCCGTCCGCTCGACGGCGAGGGCGGCTGGCCCGGCCCTGCCGCCCGGTCCGAGCGCCAGGGCTTCCAGCCGCAGCGGCGCCAGGACGAGCAACCGAGGGGCGCCGGCCGCGCTCACCCGGTTATGGGCTTTCCACCCTTGGGGCGGGGTCCGGTACCAAGTGAGTAGCGGCCCAGCGCCGTGAGCGGGAAGACGTGGCGGTAAAGGTGATAGTTCAAGGAAAAGTCCCATGGGAACCCGGTGCCCGTGAACCAGGGCTCGTCCCAGGTCCCGTCTGCGGTCTGGTTGCGCACGAGCCACTCGACGCCACTCTTGGTGGCAGGGTGGTCGCGCTCTTCGGCCGCCAGGAGCGCGATGAGCGCCCACGCCGTCTGTGAGGCGGTGGACGCACCACGGCCACGCCAGCCGGGCTCGACGTAGGAGCGCAGGTCCTCGCCCCAGCCCCCGTCGTCGTTCTGGTGTTCGATGAGCCACCGGGCCCCGTCCGCCACGCGGGGGTCCTTGGCCGGGACGCCGGCCGCGATCAGAGCCGGCAGCACTGCGCCGGTGCCGTACACGTAGTTGACGCCCCAGCGCCCCCAGTACGAACCGTCCGGTTCCTGGTGGCACGAAAGCCAGTCCAGGCCCCGCTGCATGGCCTCGTGCCCCGCCCGGGTACTCGTCTCACCGGCCAACATCTCGACAACGTGAGCCGTGACGTCGGCGGTGGGCGGGTCGGTGACCACTCCGAAGTCGAAAAAAGGCAGCTGGGTGGGCAGCTCGGAGGTGTTGTCGGCGTCGAACGCGGCCCAGCCGCCGTCCTTGCACTGCATACCGACCAACCAGTCCATGGCTCGTCTACAGGAGGCGTCCGCGCTCGGGTCGGCCAAGGCCCGGCGCAGCGCGATCACTACTTCGGCCGTGTCGTCGATGTCGGGATAATGGACGTTCTCGAACTCGAAGGCCCAGCCTCCGGGGGCCAAGCCCGGCCGCTTGACCGACCAGTCGCCCACTACGGTGACTTCTTTCTGCAAAAGCCAGTCCTGGGCCGCCTTGACAGCCGGGTCGTCGGCGGCTGTCCCGGCGTCCAGCAGGGCGGTTACGGCTAAGGCGGTGTCCCACACCGGTGACTGGCATGCCTCGATGCGCCGTCCCGTCTCGTCGTCGACGGCAAACCCGTCGAGGCCCCGCAGGGCGGCCGCGATGACGGGGTGGTCCAGGGGATAGCCCTGCAGGACCAGGGCGATGGTGGAGTAGACCATGGGCGGTTGGATCCCGCCCCAGGAGCCGTCCGCCTCCTGGCGGGCCACGATCCAGCGTTCGGCCTCGCGCAGGGCGGCTCCCCGGACCATGCGCTTGGGCCACCATCGGTCGGGGAGCGACTGGTAGTAGTGGAGGGCTTTGTCGAGGCCGACCAGCGCCATGCCCAGAGCGCTCAGGCGCCGGCCCCGAGCTAGTCGGCCGGACTTGAGCTCCTCGATCTCGAAGGGAAGGGGACGGGCCGGGCGGTGCGCCGATATGACCGACAGGGCCACGATGGTCTGGCGCGCCCAGCAGGCGAAAGACCAGATGGACAGGGGCCAGTCGGCGGGTATGAACACGAGCTCGGGCGGGATGGCGGGCAGCTTCTCCCAGTCCCAGCGGCCTACCATGGCCAACCAGACGTGGGTGAACATCCGGGCCGACTCGACGCCGCCGTGTTGTCGGGCCCACACCGCCGCTCTGGCCATATGCGGCTCGTCCGGGTCGTCTCCGGCCAGGCGCAGGGCCACGTATGCCTCGATGGTGGCCGAAAGCTCCCCCGGTCCGCCGTAGAAGGTCGCCCACGGGCCGTCCGGCCGCTGCTGGGACCGGATCCGTTCGGCGGCGGCGGCGGCGACGGTACCGTCATCCAGGATCCCGAGGAAATGGCGCAGAAGGACGTCTTCAGCGTCCATGGTGACGTTGGTCTCCAGTTCGCCCTTCCACCAGCCATCGGGCTCCTGGCGGTCCTTCAGGTAGGCGTTAGCCAGGGCCATGGCCTCCGCCACGTTTCTTCCGACGACGAGGGGGCCCACATCAGTCACAGTGACCTCGGGCGGGGGGCTGTCGTGCCGGCCGGGGGCACGGGCGAGCAGGGTCATGACTCTCGCTCCACCACGTAAACTGCCAGGTCCGCCAGCGCTCGGCGGGGTACGGCGGAGAGGCGGGCACGCTCGAGGAAGCCGAGGGCGGCGTCGAGGTGCGCCTTGGCCCGGGCCGCCGTCCACTCCCGGCCACCGCACGTCTCCACCAGCCACGTCGCCCGAGCGAGGTCTGGCGCGCTCAAGTACCGCAACGGCGTGGGTGACCAGTCCGGAGCGGCGGCCCTGACCGCTGTGGTGACGGCCACGGCGCCATTGTGACGCCCGGCATCGAACTCGCCGCGGGCCGGAGTGGTGGGAATGGCAGGACCGGCCAGGGCCCTGCTGTCGTCCTCGGTGGTGCCGTCGCCGGGGGCGTCGTCGAAGAGCAGGCTCTCCAGCTCCCTGGCACCCTCGTCGCCGGCGGCCAGGGCTGCGACTATTGGCATCGACTTCTTCCGCTGCCGGATGTCGTTGCCGGCCGGCTTGCCCGTTGTCTCCGGGTCTCCCCAGATCCCAAGCAGATCGTCGACGGCCTGGAAAGCCAAGCCCAAGTGGCGACCGAAATCCCTCAGGGCGCGCACCGTGGCCGAGGGTGCGTCTCCCAGGATCGCCCCGATCGAGGCGGCGCAGCCGAGCAGGGCTCCTGTCTTGGCCGTCGACATGGCCATGCACTCCTCGACACTGACCGAACGGCGCTTCTCAAAGGCCAGGTCGTCGGCCTGGCCCGCGATCATCTCCGCCGTGGCTTGGCCCAGAGCGGCCGCCGCCGCCGGACCGGCCGGGTTGGAGCTGCTGAGCAGGACCTCGGTTGCCAGCGTGGCCAGGGCGTCCCCGGCCAGCAGAGCGACGCACGGGCCCCACAACGCCCATACGGTGGGGCGGTGGCGGCGCTCGAGGTCGCCGTCCATCAAGTCGTCATGGACGAGAGAGAAGTTATGGACAAGCTCGATGGCCACCCCGCCGGGCGCGCCCACTTCGGCCCCGGCCCACGTCGCCTCGGCCGAAAGCATGGCCAATGCGGGCCGGATACCCTTTCCGCCCCGGGCCGGGGACGGCGTTCCGTCCGCCTCGGTCCAGCCCAGGTGGTAGCTCACTACCTCCGAGATGCTTGGAACGAGCCGTCCGACTGCGTCGCGCATCAATGGTTGAGTCAGATCCCGTGCCCGTTCGAGCACTTCCGTAACTGACGTGGTTGGCGTCACATGACCTCCTGGAGCTCTTCCGGCTGCGGCCGGGGCCCTGCCGCCAATTGGGTGGTTGGCAAATGGGTGCTTGACAAATCGTCCCGTGCCGAATGGGACGTTGCCGAATGNNGGGACGTTGCCGAATGGGACGTTGGCAGTAGAGTGCGCTGCTCGCTGGCGGCCAGCACGGTGCGAGCGGCCGCCATCCCACTGCGGACCGCTCCCTCCATGGTCGGCGGCCAACCCGTCGCCGTCCAAGCTCCGGCCACCGCCAAGCCGGGCGCCCGGGTACGGGGAGAGGCGCGGTGCCCCGCCGTGTGGGGCGAGGCGCGAAAAGTGGCGTGGTGCTCCCGGGTGACGAAGGTCCCCAGCACCTTGGCCTGCCTCGCGGCCGGGAAAAGGCTCGTCAAGGCCTCAACCATTTGGCGCCCGAGATCGTCGGGGCGAGTGCCGATGTAGTCCTCGGCGCCAGAGATGGATACGGCCAGGTACTGGCCCCGACCGGCGCCGGAGGAGGCGGTGCGGTCGAAGATCCACTGCGCCGGAGTCCCCAGGGCGGCCGCCAGCGGAAGGTCGGTGACACGTCGGTCGAAGTGGACGTGGACGTTGACTATGGGCGAACTGGCCAGTTGGGACGGCCGGACGTGCTCGGCCAATGCGCCCGGCGGCAGCACGTCCTCGGTGCGGTGATGGGGGAGGGCTACGATCACGCCGCCGGCGGCGATCTCCCCGCCAGACGTGCAGACGATGAAGCGGCCACGGCCGGGGCCATCTCGGAGGGCATCGGTCACGGGCCGTACTGCGGTCACCGTCTCGCCCAGGTGCACCGTGGCGCCCGCCTTGAGCAGGGCGGCCGCGCTCCTTTCGCCATGGAGGAGGCCGAGGGGCACGCGGCTCCAGCCGATATCCCCGGCACTGCTGTCGGTGAGCAGGCCGCTCTGGAACACTTTGGCGGCCATAGCCAGCGAAGCCTGGCCCGCCGGCAAATTGACGGTAGGCAGGCAGATGAGGTCCCACAGGGCCGAAATGGCGGCCTGGCTCTGCCCGTGGGCCCGCAGCCACTCTTCGAAAGTCTGTTGGTCCAGGGCAGGATCATCGAGGTCGAGCCGCGCCAAGGCTAAGGCGGCGGGGCCGAAGCGTACCCGGTCCGCCACCGAAATGAGGCTGTAGCGCAGGAGCGACCTGGCCAGGTGGAGGGGGGCGCGCACCGCGTCCCGGCTGAGGCGGGCATGGTCGACCCCGGATCCTGAGGCCCGGGGGCGCAGGACGGTGACGTCGAGACGGCCCTGGAGTTCCACGTCCCCAGCCGAACCGATGCGGCCCAGGAAGTCGAGGTAGGCGGTGCAGCAGCGCAGAAAAACGTGCTGGCCGTTGTCAAGCCGGAGGCCGTCGTGCGTAAAGGACCACGTGAGGCCGCCCAGTCGGGAACGCTTCTCGAGCAGCGTCACCTCGGCCCCGGCGTCTGCGCAGGCCAGGGCGGCAGAAATCCCTGCCAGCCCACCACCCACGACGACGATGTGAGGCCGGTTCCCGGCCGCTCGGTCAGGCCGCCCCACGGGCGGCGCGCTCGTCGGTCCGTTCACGCCGTTCATGCCGGTCATGCCGCTCCCGTGGCCATGGCCCGGGCCGCCACGGTCAGTTTCTCCCGGGTGGAAAGGCTGACCCGGCCGTGCAGCACGCTCTCGGGGTCGACCCGGATCTTGTCGAGCACGCGACGGTAGATCCCCGTCATGGCCGCCGTACAGGCCCGGCTGCGCTTGTCCAACAGCGGCAGCAGGGCCATGCCCCGGTCGTACCACTCGGCGGCGCGAACGGTTTCGAAGCAGATGAGGGCCACGATGTCGTCGGGGCGGCCGGTGAGGTCGGCCCCTACAGCGAACCGGGCCAGGTCATCGCTGGGCAGGTAGACCCGGCCCATCACGTCACGGTCCTCTATCAAGTCGCGCAGGATGTTCGTGAGCTGCAACCCTACGCCGAGGGCGTCGGCCAGGGGTTCGGCCCTAGGCCCGTCGCTGCTGCCGTAGATGGCGAGCGACAGTCGGCCTATGGTGCCGGCCACCCGCCGGCAGTAGCCGACGAGTTCCTCGAAGGTCTCGTACCTACGGCCGGCGATGTCCCATTCGCATCCCTCGACCAGCTCGAGGAAGGCGCCCATCGGCAGGGGGAACGCCGAGGCGGCGTCGGCCAGCGCGGTCAGGACCGGGTCGCCCGGGGGCGCGGCAGCGGCCGGCGTGCCTTCCCCGGCCGCTTTGGCGAGGAGCTCCAGCGACGTCTTCACGTCCCGCAGGGCCGAGAGCCGGCGCTCAACGGTCTGTTCGCCAGGGGCCGGCCCGTCATGGCGCGGCCCATCATGGGCTGGCCCGTCATGGCGCGGGCGGACGGCGGTCGTGCCAGCCGAGGCCGGCCCGTCGCCCACGTCGTCGATGCGCCTCGCCATGGCATAGAGGGCGCACATGGCAGAGCGCTGACGCGGGGGTAGCAGACGTATGCCGTAGTAGAAGTTGCGTGCCCGGGCCCGGGTAATTCTTTCGCACTGCTTGTAGGCGAGGGCGACGGCGGCTGCGTTCAAGTCACGCTCTCCTGGGCGCGGGGCCGGTAGGCGTCGCGCACCAAACGGGCGAGGTGAGCCCCGAAGCGCGCCACCGCGGGCCTGGTCGGCTCGGCATAGATGTCGAAGTCGAGCGCGGCCAAGCCGTCCAGGGCGGCGTGGCCGCCGGCCGCGAAGCCGGCGACCGCGACCCGCAGGCGTCCTCTGAGACTGGCCACCAGCGGGCTGCCGTCATCCAGCATCCGCCTCGCCCGGGCTGTTTCGAACGCCAGCAGGGCGCGGCAAGCCGAAGAAGAGCCGCCCGGGGCGCCCCGCTTGCGACGGTCCACGTAGCCGGCGGCCGGTGGAACAAGCTCTTCCACACTGACCCCGAAGCGTCTCATGTCCTCCAGTGGCAGGTAGACGCGCCCCACGATGGCGTCCTCGGCCACGTCCTGCCAATGCTCGGCGAGTTGTAGGGCCGTGCACACGCTGTCGGACCATGCCGTGCGCTCGGGCGTGGCCACACCGAAGATGGCCAGCACCATGCGACCAACGGGGTTGGCGGACAGCCGGCAATAGCCGACCAGCTCTTCGAACGTCTCGTAGCGGGACACCAGCTGGTCTTGCCGGTTGGCCTGGACGAGGTCCAACAGGGGCGCGGTGGGCAGGTCGAGCCGGCGCACCGTCTCGGCCATCCTCTTTATCAGGGGATGGGCCTCGCCGACCGAGCCGGCCCCGGGGGCGAGGGCCAGATGAAGCTGGTTCTCGACCTCGTCGAGGGCCGCCATGCGGTCACCGGCGTAGTCGTCCCCGATCTGGTCCACCAGACGCGCCCAGCCATAGAGGGCCATGAGGTCGGCTCGCAAGGGCGCCGGCAGTAATCGGGAGGCGACGGGAAAGTTCTCGCTCCCGGCTCGGCCGAGCACGAGGTATTCGGGGGGCAGGTCGGACTTGGCGCGAGCGGCCAGGGACGGTGCATGAACCGCCGCTGCCGTCATGTCAAGTCCCCTCTGCGTCTAGGGCGGGCACGGCCCGCGGTGAGTTGTGGTGCAAACTCACTGGCCCGTTGGTCATCTTAGACACCGTGCGCAATAGGGGTGCAAGGTCCGACTTTGGCGAGTAGCAAAACCTGAAGGCTTTCGACGGGAGAGCCTGGCAATAATCGGGCTCAGACGGGTGTCCCGCGCAAGGCCCAGTCGGGCCCGACCGCCCACTGCAGAACGGTCGCGAAGGCAGTCTCGATGACCTCGAGGCCAGCCGGGACGGGGTCGTCGGACAACGGCCGCCCGGCCGCCTCGGCCAGCGTGCGTAGCACCCGAGCCGCCACGATCTGGCTCGGAAAGTCGCCTCGGGCCGCCCGGGCACCGAGCTCCAGCAGGATAGGCATAGCCCGGGTGATGAGCTGGCCGAAGACAACCGCGGCTTTGCCCGGGTCGTGGGCCAGGCCCTCGGGGCCTCCGAGATCGGCCACGGCCAGGGCGAAACGCTGGGCCGTGTCCTGGCACAGGCTCTCCACCACGGCCGTGAAGAGCGCCTCTTTGGACGAGAAGTGCCGGTAAACGCTTCCCTTGGCGACGCCGGCCGCGGCTGCAATCTCGCTGACCGTGACCGAGGCGTAGCCCTTAGGTTCGGAAAAGAGCCTGAACGCGGCGTCGATCAGGCGCTTCTGGGGTTCTTCGCCGCAGTCGGCGGCGACCGGGGGCAACGGGTGCCTGCCTTCCATCAGATCGGGCAGGACGGCTTTGATCTGGTCCAGGCCCATGGCCCGTTCTTCACGGAGCTCACGGATAAGGTGCAGCGCTTGGAGGTGGGCCTCGGAGTACGCGAAGCGGCCGGGCCGGGTCAGCTTGGGTTCCGGCAGCAGGCCCAGGCGGCGGTAGTGGTGCACCGTGCTGGGCGGCACGCCCGACAGGGCCACGAGCCGGCCCAGGGGGATGGGCGCGCCGTTGAGCCCACCGGTGCCGGCGCCACCGCCCACCCCTGCCCGCACTGCTCCGGGCAACGTCGCGACTGGCCTACCACCCCGGTCGGGGCGGCCTTGGCGGACTTGCCTGGTTGCTCTTAGAGGCATCGGCGCCGTCCCCGCTGTTTAGGGCCCCGCGGTTTAGGGCCCGTGTACCAGATTCAAGCACCAACAGGGCCGGCCACACCCATCACCCGGAGCACCCGCCTACAGCAACTTGCGCAACAGCCAGCTCTTGAGCCGGCCGTAGGGGGGGTACATGACCGGGATCTCCCCGTGCTCGGGCCGGCGCAGGACGGATTTGGTGTGGCTGAAGGTATCGAACCCGGCCTGGCCGTGATAAGCGCCCATCCCGCTCGCCCCCACCCCCCCGAAGGGTAGGCCGGGGACCGCCAGCTGGACTGCATTGTGGTTGATGCAGACCGAGCCGGAGGACGTCTCCGCTATGACCCGCTCGACCAGGTCGGGACGGCCGGAATAGAGGTAAAGGGCCAGGGGCTTGTCCCGCCGGTTGAGCTCGGCCAATGCCTCGTTTATGTCGTCATAGGCGACGATGGGGAGGACGGGACCGAAAATCTCGTCCCGCATCAGCGGGTCATCCCAGCTCACGCCGGCCACCACGGTGGGGGCGAAGTACCGGGACGGCCCGTCCCAGGTGCCTCCGGCCACCAGCCGGCCCTCCGTGGCGTCTAACAGCTGTACCAGCCTTTCCATGTGGGCGTCGTTCACCACTCGGGCCAGGTTGGGGCTGGCAGCCGGTCCGTCACCGTAAAACCTGGACAGCCGGCGCACCACCGCGTCCAGCAATGGGCTCTCGGCCTGCCGGTCCACCAGGACGTAGTCGGGAGCCACACATGTCTGGCCGGCGTTGAGGAACTTCCCCCACACCAGACGCCGGGCCACGACGTCCATGTCGACCGAGCCGTCGACGATGGCCGGGTTCTTTCCGCCCAGCTCCAATGTCACCGGCGTGAGGTGCCGGGCCGCGGCCGCCATCACCAGACGGCCCACCCGTCCGCTCCCGGTAAAAAAGACGTGGTCCCACTGCTGTCCGAGCAGGTCCTGGGCGACGTCCGGGCCGCCCTGGGCCACGGCCGTGGCTGCCTCGTCGAGGTAGGAGGGGAGCAACTTGGCGAGGGCCGCCGACGTGGCCGGTGCCAGCTCCGACGGTTTCACGGCGGCAGTGTTCCCGGCCGCCAACGCAAAAGCCAGAGGCAAAACCAGGCAGCGGACCGGGTAGTTCCAGGGGCCGATCACCAGCACGGCGCCCAGGGGCTCAGGCACGGTCTGGGCCCGGCCCGGCTGCAGCGTCCAGGGCACCCGCACCGACCGAGGCGCCGCCCAGCCGTCGACGTGGCGCAGGATGCCCTCGATATCCCTGCGCACCGCCACGACGTCGGTCAGCCACGCCTCGAGCCCGGGCTTGCCCAAGTCGTCCGCCATGGCGTCTGTGAGCGTCCCGGCATCGTTGGCCAACATGCGCGCCAGTTGGCCGAGCTGGCGGCGGCGCCATTCGACCGGGCGGGTCAAGCCCGTGGCGAACGTAGTCCGCAGCCGGTCTGCCAGGCCCGGCCGCGTCGTCGGAGCGACGCCGGGGCCCAGGCTGGCCATCAGTTACCCGGGCTGGTCATCGGTTACATAGTGTGGCCCGGCCCGCTCCGCGCGCAACCGCTTGTGCCCAACCCGGTCGGTCCGGTCGCGGCTGGTTCAGGTCCTGATGCCCAGTTCCTCGATGCGGCTGCGCATCGCCTGCTCGTCACGTTCGAAGACCCGGGCCAGTGCCCGCACGTCCTCGGCCCGGATCGTGATGAGCCTCCCGT
>PMLI01000353.1 GCA_003158835.1 Acidimicrobiaceae bacterium | reverse complement strand
CGCCACCGGACCGGGGGCGGTCGCCTTGTCGACCAGCGCCTTGGTCTCTTCCGCCTGCGCCTTGGCTTGTTCGGCCCACGCACTCGGGGCTTGCCACTCGCCCAGCCGGGCGCTGAGTTCTTCGAGCCCGACGCGAGCGTCGCCGACCAGTGGGTAGGCACCGTGCTTGACGGCGTCGAAACGGGCGGCATTGAGGGAGATGAACCGGACGTTGTCGGCCCCGAACACGGTCCACGAACCCGTGGCGAAGTCCCCCAGGCGGGTACCGACGGCGAGGACGGCATCGGTCTCGGCCGCCAGCCGGTTGGCGCTGTCCCAGCCCATCACCCCGATGGGCCCGGCCCAGGCGGGGTCGTCGGCCGCCAGGCTGGCCTTACCGGCGACGGTCTCCACCACGGGCAGACGGTGGCGGGCCGCGAAACGGGCCAGTCCGGCTTCGGCCATCGAGTAGTGAACACCCCCGCCCGCGACCAGCAACGGCCGCTGCGCCGACCGCAAGGCGGAGGCGGCCCGGTCGAGCTCGCCCTGGTCCGGACGGGGCCGGTACGGGACGTGCACGGACCGCCGGAAGAACTCGCGGGGGAAGTCCCACGCCTCGGCCTGGGTGTCCTGAGGAAGGGCCAGCACGACCGGGCCGCACTCGGCCGGGTCGAGGAGCACCCTCAGGGCCTGGGGCAAGGACTGGACGACCTGCTCGGGCCGGGTGATGCGGTCCCAGTAGCGGGCCACGGCCCGGAAGGCGTCGTTGGCCGTCACCGATGGCGCTCCGGGGTGCTCGACCTGCTGCAGCACCGGGTCGGGGAGGCGGCTGGTGTGGGTGTCACCCACCAGCAGCAGGAGGGGGAGCCGGTTGGCCATGGCCACCCCCGCCGCCGTCACCATGTTGAGAGCACCGGGACCGATCGACGACGTCGCTACCATCACCTGGCGGCGGCGGGTGGCTTTGGCATAACCGATGGCCGCCAGCGCCATGCCTCCCTCGTTCTGGCCTCGCCACGTGGGTAAGGCGTCGCCGGCCTGTTGCAGGGCGTGGCCGAGGCAGGTCACGTTCCCGTGCCCGAAGATGGCGAACACGCCGGGGAAGAGGGGGACCTCCTGGTCGTCGATCACGGTCCTCTGGGCGATCAGCCAGTGCACGATGGCGTCGGCCGTGGTCAGCCGGGTCGTCGGGCGGCGCGGCCCCGTCGGGTCGTGCGGGCTCATCGCCGCACCGTCCCGGTGGCGTCGGTCATCGGGCACCGGGGGTCGGGGGCCATGTCCTGCCATAGGTGCCGGGCCCAGTGGTGAGCGGGGTCGTCGCAGAAGGCCATGCTGCGGGTACCGGCCGGGCCGGCCAGGACGTTGAGGTAGTAGAGCGGGTAACCGGGGGCGGCGATGCAGGGCCCGTGATAGCCGCGGGGGACGCAGAAGACGTCGCCATCGCGGACGACGACGGTGACATCGATGCTCCCGTCCGGGGTGTAGGTGCGGTGCACGGCGAAGCCGTCCGGGGAATACCCGTGCCCGCCGGTCCGCCCCAGGCGGAAGTAATAGATCTCCTCGTTGTTGACGGGGCACTCGGGCGAGTCGTCGTGGCGGTGGGGCGGGTAGGACGACCAGTTGCCGTCGGGGGTCAACAGTTCCACACACATCAAACGGTCGGCGCCGTCGAAAACGCCGGGCGCCATGAAGTTGGTCACCTGCCGGGTGGCCGGACCGGCCCCGCGCACTTCGACCGGGACATCGCCGGCATCGATGCGGACCGGGTCGAAGCGCCGCGACGCCCGGGCGGACGGAAGGGCGACCTCGCACCCACCGGCCGAAATCAACCTGATTTCGGCCCCGATGGGGACGTACGCCCAGTCCGTGACCTGGGCGAAAACGCTGTCCCGGCCGGCCAGGCGCAGCACCCGCCCGTCGACGTGGACCTCGACGCCGCCGGCTAGGGGGAGCACCGCCATCTCCTCGCCCCCCGTGACCAGGTCAAGGCTCCCGCCCGGGGCCAGGCGGGCCACACGCAAACCCGTCTGTGACCAGCCCGCCGCATCGGGGGTCAGGACTACCGCCATTTCCCCGCCGGCCAGGGAGCGGGCCCCATCCCGGCTGGCCAGGGAGCCAGCCTGCCAGTGCAAGCGCGGGTTCGTGACCATCACTGAACCGCCTCGACCGGCGCCATGTCAAGCCCTGTCCTTGTGGTCCTCATCGGAGGGGTGGTCCTCATCGGAGGGGTGGTCCTCATCGGAGGGCCTCCCCTAGGAACTCGAGGCTGGCACGCACGTCCGCCACCGGGCCTGAGCCCGGCGCCGGCTCGGCGCCGAGGATAGCGTCCTGTTCCATCACGTAGTAACCCCCGTAGCCGACGCCCTCCAAGGCGGCCAGTACGCCGGCGATGCCGACGTCGCCCTGGCCAAGCGGCTTGTACATGCCCGCCGCCACCGCCGCAGTGTAGGAAGACGACCCGTCCCTCACCCGGGTCGCCATGTCCCTGTCCACGTCCTTCAGGTGCACATGGGCGATCCGGCCAGGCACGTCGGTGGCAAGCTCTACCGGGTCGGTGCCACCGATCAGCAGGTGCCCGGTGTCCAGGCACAGCGCCACGGTGGAGTCCTCCAGCACCCGGTGGACCGCGTCCGGGCCTTCAACGAGGGTGCCGACATGGGGGTGCAGGGCCATGGTGACACCGGCGGTGCTGGCCAACCTGCTCACCGACCCGAGGTTGGCCAGCAAGGTGGCCCATCCGGCGTCGTCCAGTTTGGAAGCCTGGTCATAACCCTCCTGGCCGCTGCCGGCGGCGACCACCATGACCTCGGCCCTGGCCCCGACCAGCCGGTCCAGGGCGCGTCGGGCCTCGGGCAAGGGGTCGACGGCCCGATCATGTAGCACCAGGGTCACGAAACCGCCCACAGCGGAGAGCCCGAAGCAAGCCAACAGCTGGGCGCGAGCGGCGGGATCATCGGGGAGGAAGCCGTCGGGACCGAACTCGGTGGCGACCACCCCGAGCTCGCTCATCTCGCGCAGGACGCGTTCCCGGGAAAGCTGGTAGCCCCACCCCGGGACCTCGCATACCCCCCAGGAGATGGGGGCGGCGGCGATGCGCGCCGAGGTCACAGCCGCACCTCCTCCAGGGTCACCGGGCGCCGCTCCCGACGCGACAGGTCACAGGCCTCGGCCACGTAGAAGGTCTCCAACGCATCGGCCGGAGGGCACGGGTTGGGGGCCCGCCCCGCTACCAGGTCGATGAAGGCCGCCATCTCGGCCACGTAGGCGGGGCGAAAGCGGTCCACGAAATTGGTGTAGGGCGTCCCGGCCGGCCAGGTCACCCCGGGCTGGACGGAGCGGAGCGGCGACCGGTCGTCCAGGCCCACCGAAATGCTGTCCAGAGAGCCGAGCAATTCCAGCCGGACGTCGTAGCCGGCCGCGTTGTAGCGGGTAGCCGAGATGAGCGCCAACGTACCGTCCGCCAGGGTGAAGATGGCGGCGCCGGTGTCGACGTCACCGGCTTGGCGGAAGTAGTCGGCGCCGCGGTTGGAACCGGTCGCGTACACCTCGTGCACGTCCTGGCCGGTGACCCAGCGCACGGCGTCGATGTCGTGGACGCTGCAGTCCCGGAATATGCCACCCGAGACGGTCACGTAAGAGGCCGGAGGCGGGGCGGGGTCGAGCGTTCCCGCCCGGACGGTGTGCAACCACCCCAGCCTCTTCGCCTGAACCTGCTCCCGGGCGGCGGCGAACCCGACGTCGAACCGTCTCTGGAAGCCGATCTGTACCTGGGCGGCCGTTTTCTCGACCAGGTCGACGACCTCCCGGGTGCCGGCGACGTCGGCCGCCACCGGCTTCTCGCAGAAGA
>PMLI01000600.1 GCA_003158835.1 Acidimicrobiaceae bacterium | reverse complement strand
TCGTGGAGGATCGTCAGCGACACACCCTAAAGGCACGGGCCGGCGCGGCGGCTGCCGCCGTTGTGGTCTTGGTCGTCGCTACGTTCGTGCCTCCGATGCAGCTGGTTGACCGGGTCGCCTGGCGAGCCCAATGGGGCACGTGGGTGGCAACGCCAGAGCCGCCCAGGGTGGACTTCTGCGCGCACCATTTCTACCCGGGAGGCGACCTGCACTCCCTCACCTGGGTAAGAGAGCAGGCGGCCCTGACAGAACGAGAGGAAAGCTCCGTCCGGGCATGGACTGGCCTGAGGAGGATCTCCGTCACGCCCGGGGGGACCGAGGTGCTGGCTGACGTACCTCGCTGATGCTTGTGCCCGCCGCGCGTTCTGGCGCGCCGTGATGCCAGTGCGCGAGCGTCGCACCGTCGCTCTGTATGCGCGGCCCGGGCATCCAGGCCGCGGCGGTGCCGCTCCGTACTGGGCGTTGTGCATCGGGAGGTGGAGCCCAAGGACGGACCTCACTAGGGGCCGATTTTGGTCACGGGACGGCACGTAGGAGTCGAGTACGATCGGCAGGTCGCCCTACATCAGTGGTCCGCTCGGGGATGCGGGAGGCCATGGTAGGGAGCTTGCCGAGGGTTTCGCACACGATGCGGTCCCTCATGGTCGGCCTAGTGGCAGCTGTCGCCACGAGTGTTTCGCTTCCCCTCGCGGTGCCCGCCGGGGCGGCCGGGATGGCTCAGCAAATCGTGGAGATGAAGGGCGCCACCACCGGTGGGAAGTTCGGTGCCTCAGTGGCGATCGCAGGCGACGAGCTCGTTGTCGGCGCCACC
The DNA here is from genome assembly GCA_003158835.1 of Acidimicrobiaceae bacterium. Classification (GTDB taxonomy): domain Bacteria; phylum Actinomycetota; class Acidimicrobiia; order Acidimicrobiales; family Palsa-688; genus Fen-671. The sequence goes on along the minus strand of PMLI01000600.1, from coordinate 9,570 downwards.
GGGTACGATCCCTATGGCGGCACGGCCTATTTGTTCACCAAGACGACGGGCGCTTGGAAAGAGACGGTGCAGCTGAGAGCGCCCGGCGTGACAAGCCACGACCTGTTCGGCGGCGCCGTAGCCCTTGCAAGCTCGTTCGTCGTCGTGGGCGCCCCCTACGCTGCCTCCACGGGCCGGGCGTATGTCTTCGCCAAAACGGCGCTCGGTTGGCGCCAGACGGCCGAGCTGAAGGGCTCTGATACCGGTGCTGCCGCCTCGTTGGGGTCGTCGGTTGCCGCTTCGGGCACAACGATTGTCATCGGGGCCCCTTGGCACGGGAGCGGCCGGGCCTACGTCTTTGCCAAGACAGCAGCCGGTTGGCGCCAGACGGCCGAACTGACGGGCTCTGGCGCGACGCGTAACGGCGACGAGTTCGGGAGCGCTGTCTCCATTTCCGGAGCCACGATAGCGGTCGGTGCTCTTGGTGCCGACCGGGCCTACCTGTTCGCCAAGACGACGACCGGTTGGCGCCAGACCGCTGAGCTGAGCGACCCAGGCACCCACGCCGGTAACTACTTTGGCGCTTCCATTGCCCTGTCACCGGCACCTGGCGATGAGGTTGTTGTCGGCGACCCGACCTTCGCTGGCTGGACAGGCCGGGCTTACGTGTTCGCCAGGACGGCAACCGGCTGGCACCGGGCAGCCGAACTGGAGGGGACTGGGACTGGCCAGCTCGACGAGTTCGGTGGTTCGGTGGCCCTGTCGGGTAACTCCGCAGTTATAGGAGCTTCGGGCGCGAGCCGAGCGTACGTTTTCAGCCACACGACCAATGGCTGGCGCCAAAGCGCTGTTCTCAAAGGCGGGGACACGGTCTTTGGGGATTGGTTTGGCGTCTCGGTCGCAGCCTCGGGGACGGCCATCGTCGTGGGCGCACAGTTGGCCAACCGTGCATACGTCTTTAGTAGCGGTGAGCCCGAAGGCTGATCGCGCCAAAAATCGCGATCCCGTGGCCACTGGCACCAGACGAGGCTCGCCGGGCATCACGCCCATGGACGGCCCAGGCGATCTGGGTGCGTATTCTGGCGTTGCTGTCACCCGATGGAGCCGCTACTGACGGGCGCCACTCCCGTCGCTCTGTAGCGTCGGTCGGTCGGCGGGAAACCCCGCAAGTCGGCGCCAGACGGAATGTTCTGGTCGGGCTCAGTCGCTGCTGGTGCTGCCGAGCAAGGAACGCCCCCGGCTTCGCTCTGCAACCTGGTCCGGACGAGCCCGAGGGTCCTGCTGGCGTCCCACGTTGGCCAGGGGGCCGGCGCGACGGGTTTCTGCGGGGCAAGGACCGCCTACTTCACCTAGCCTCGATTATTCGTCCTGACCCCCCGAGGCTCTCAAACGCTGGGAAATGGCCTTGCCGGAGCCGGGGAAGGCGGCCAGCGGCTGAAAAGAAGGCCTCTCGACGGCGCCCGGGGGCCGCGATCGGCCTTTCCGGGGCTGGGAGAAAGTCGAGGACCGCCGCGCAGGCGCGTCGGAGCAGGTCGTGGGGCGCTACCGTGACGAGCGGAACGGTGCGGGCCCGGCTCAGGTAGCGAAGCAGAGGCCGCCGAGGCGCTCGAACGCGGCGGCAAGCTGTTCCGCCCAGGGCCACGCGGCGTCAAGGCGCAAGAAAGTCCGCCTGCCGGTGCGTACGAGGCGCCCGGCGACGTGCAAGGCGCAGTAACGCAGCCGCTTGGGCAGGCAGGTGGCGAGGTCGCCCTCGAAGCACAGGCCCTGTGCCCATACCAGGAGGTCCTGGGCCATAAGTACGACGAGCAGCCAGGCGGAGTTGGACGCGAAGCGCTGCCCGGGGAAACGGAGCAGCCCGGTGGCCTTGGCGTCCTTGATGTGGTCCTCGACGTGGGCGTGGCAGCGGTGGCGTGCTTCCAGGTAGACGATGTCGGGGTCGGCCGAGTTGGTGATAAAGACCTGGTGGCGCCAGCCGTCGGGGTCGAAGAGGTTGAAATTGGCGCCCACGTGGGGCTCTTCGCGCCGGCCGATGGCCCTGGTGCCCTCCGGCCAGGCGGACAGGTCCAGGTAGGCGGTGATCTCGGCCACGCCGGCGCCGTCGCGGTCTTCGAGGTCCTGGTCCATGGGTACCTGCCAGGCGTCGGCAGGCACGTCGGTGATGGCGCGCCGGACCGCCTCGGTTATGTCGAAGCCGATCGAGAACTCGAAACCCTTTGCGACGATGGCGTCGACAAATCCGTGGGTGGCCCCTGCGCTGTCCGCTCTCACCAGCACGTCTGCGCCGTGGTCGGGGTCGTCGGCCTTGGTGGTGACCGGCAACTGGGCGACGGCGGCGTCGAGCAGCTCCACGTGGTCCGCCGCCGTGTTCGCCCCTGCCGAGCCCGGCCGCAGCTTGGCCGCCAGTGCCTCGCGGGTCTGGTCGAGGTACACAAGGAGCGGGTGGTAGCCAAAGCCCTTTTTGTACGTAGGCTCAGCCCTTTCCTTCTCGCTGTGCAGGTTGACCAGCGTCGCGTCGAAGTCCAGGGTCAGCTTGGCCGGTGCCAGCCCGGCAGCCCAGGCCCTGGCCCGCGAAGCACGACGAGCTGCCTGCAAGCTTGCCAACAGACCTTCGTCGATGCTGTCCAGCAGGCGCCAGGCCGTGGGCTGGGAGGCCACCTCGCCGAACAGGCCGGGCTGGTCACGCAACGTTTTCAGGTCCGAGACGTACTCGCCGCCGGAGGCCAGGGTGACTGCGAGGTCCACCAGCACCTCTCCGGGGGCGTGCCGGCGGGGCGCTTTCACGACCGGTGCCAGCGCTGCGCTCAGGTCCGCTCCCAGCCCCGAGCGTTCGGCCACGTCGGCCAGAAGGCGGGTACCGGCACGGCTCACCAGCCCATGGCCGTCGGCTGTCACCCTCACCCTCGGCCGGCGCCTACCACGCTTCCCTGCCGGGCTCGGGCCGCGGTGGCTAGACTTCACTTTCAAGGTGACCCTCCTGGTGTGGGGTGTTGACTGCGCTAAGCCAATTTTCCCATACCAGGCGGGCACTTTTGCGGACCCTACCTGCTGGCGGGCACCGGGGGACGAATAATCGAGGCTAAGAGCCCGAACCGTCATTATCTCCACCCCTTCTTCGGGTGTCCCCTCTGTAAACGAGGGAGGGTTTTCCCCTCGGCGTTGACGCGTTATCTATAGCGGGCCTGGCTGCTGGTCCAGGGCTATTCGGCGCCCACCCGGGCGCTGTCGTTGTCCATGCTGCGGGTGTTCTTCGACGCCTGCCACCGCCACGGCTGGCTCCCCGGGCTGGCGCCCAACGCCACCATCTATGTCGAAGAGCTCCCTTTCCACCACGACGAAATTGCCCGCTTCGTGCCTGAGTTCGTGATGGCCCAGCTCGAGGCCGACGCTGCCCTGGCCAAACTCCCTCACCGCACGACCCCGAACCTGGTCATCGTGCTGATCGAGACCGGCCTCAGAGGCGGCGACGCCTGCAACCTGGCGTTCGGTTCGGTGTTCGAAGACAGCACCGGGTGGCCGTGCCTGCGCTTCGAGGCGACCAAGGTCCGCACCGAACAGCTCGTCCCCCTGTCGACCAAGGCGGCTGCCGCCATTGCCGACCAGCAGGCCTACGTGCGTGAGCACTGGCCACAGGGCAGCCCGTGGTTGTTCCCGGGGCTGGCGGGCAATGACGACGGGTCGAAGCCTTATTCGCATTCCCACTTCACCCGTCAGCTCGTCGCCTGGGAAAAGGCGATAGACCTGCGCGACCAAGCCGGCCAAGCGGTGCGAGTGACCGGGCACCAGTTCCGCCACACGCTCGGGACCCGCCTCATAACTCAGGCGTCCCCCAGCATGTCGTGCAAAAACTGCTCGGCCACGCCAGCCCCAATATGACCGGGCATTACGCCAAAGTCCACGATGCCACGGTGCGGGAGGCCTTCGACCGCTACCAGTCCCAGCGGGTGGACATCGCCGGCGAGCGGGTGGGCTACGACCCCGACAGCCCCACGGCCAGTGCCGAGTGGGTGAAGCAGAACCTGAACCGGGTGCGCGACAGCCTGCCCAACGGCTATTGCGCCCGCCCGGCGCAGCAGGAATGCCCACACCCCAGTGCGTGCCTCACTTGCCCGGACTTCCAGACCACGCCCGAGTTCTTAGAAGTCCACCGCCGCCAGGCCGCCACCAACCGGCGCCTGATCGCCCAGGCCGACGCCAAGGGCCAGTTCCGCCTGGCCGAGAACCTGCGCCATGTCCAGGCCAACCTGGAGCGCATCATCCCCGCTCTGGAGGCGATAGGCGAAGAACAGGGCCCCGAAAATGGCGGCTGACAGTCTGGCAAAAGCCAACGCCAGCAGGCACCGGGCAGCCGTCGTTGCTGCCCACAGCGCCCTCGACCAGCTCTGCCGTGACGGGCGAGCCGTGAACTTCGGCGCCGTCTCGCGTGCCGCAGGCGTCTCCAGGACCTGGCTCTACCGCCAAGCCGACCTCCGTGACAGGATCGCCCGCTTGCGCTCCTCGGCGCCCCCGGCGCCGCCACCGGAGGCCACAACGCGAGCGAGCATCAGCTCGCTCCGTCAACGTCTGGAGAGCGCCAGGGCTGAGATAAGCCGTCTACGGGCAGAGAACAGCGCGCTTCGGGACCAGCTCGCCAGGCAACTCGGAGCTCAACGTGCCCAACAGGCAACACCGTCGGTTAGTGGCCCGAGGTGACCACGCCACTGCTTTGGCACCACGGCGAGGACATGTCCACACCGAAGAAAACCCTGTCTCACCAGGCTTTCTTCTACGCGCGCTGAAGATAACCGTCGTTCTGCGTGGGTTTGCCCTGCGCAACTCCAAGTTTTCGGACTGGCCAAAAAAGACATTCTGCGTGGCGGTCAGGACCCCCGCTGCTCGGCTTGGTCCACGTGACGACATAGCGCCGCATGGCCCGTCTCTGGACTGCCTTCCCAGTAGGACCCAGCGAGACATGCGCCGGAGCCCCACGAGCCCTACGTATCGAGCGTGAACCAATCCTGGCCGTGCATAACGTGGAGCCGGCTTCCCGACCCAGGTATCGCTGCCCGGTCCGGTGGCTCGCTGCCATCTGGCAAGACGATCCGCTGGTTGGAGCGAACTACAAGTGTGCCCTTTTGTAATGTCTGTCAACCGGGGAGCAACGCGCCGCCGATGAGTTTGACTCCTTGACCTTGCTGTCGCAATCCCGTAGCCTTCGCGCGCATGGGCTGGTTGATCGTCCGTGCCGCGCTCGCTGTGACGTTCGCGGTGTCAGGGGTCGCCAAGCTCGCCTCGCCCTTGGCGACGCGGAAGTCGCTCGTCTCGTTCGGGGTTCCCGATGTGGTGACCGCGCCTGCCGCGGTCTGCCTGCCGCTGCTCGAGCTCACGGTAGTGGGGCTGCTGCTTCTCACGCCGACGGCGGCAGTCGGGGCGTGGGTGGCGCTCGGCCTTGTCGCCGTGTTCACGGCGGCGGTGGCCGCTGCGCTCGTGCGCGGCGAGAAGCCCGAGTGCAACTGCTTCGGCGCACTCACCTCACGGCGAGCGGGGGCCGGCACCCTGGTGCGGAACGGGCTGCTTGGCCTAGGGGCAGGCGCATGCGCGATCGCGGGGCCCGGCGAGAGCATCCCTCACGCGCTCGCCGGGGTGTCGGCCGGCGCCGTCGCCGCGGTTGTGGCGCTACTGCTCGTGCTCGCAGCACTAACCATCGTCTCCGTGCAGCTCGTCGGCCAGAACGGCCGCCTGCTTGCACGCGTCGAGGCGCTCGAGGCATCGCTGAGCGCGAACGCCTCGGGCGGCGCACAGCAGGGCGAAGGCCCGCCGATCGGCTCGCCGGCACCGGACTTCCTTGTCTGGGACGAGGACGAGACCGTCTATTCCCTCGACGACCTACGCGCTCCGGGCGAGCCGATCGTCCTCACGTTCACGGATCCGGACTGTCCGGGCTGCCGCACGGTCGGGCCGCTCCTCGAGCGCGCCCGCGAGGCAGGGACGAAGGTGGCGCTGATCAGCCGCGGTGACCGTGACCCGGTGCCGGGCGCGTTGCGTCAGCTCGACCGCGAGGTGATGGCCGCCTACCAGGCGCACGTGGTGCCGAGCGCTGTCGTGGTCGATGCCGACGGGCGGATAGGATCCGAGCTCGCCCGCGGGGCCGACGCTGTCGCGAGCCTGCTCGCCTGGGCCGGGAGCCCTGGGTGAGCGCTCCGACCAAACCTCAGATCGCGCAGGTCCGGGCGATCCTCTACAAGCCATCGATCGTGAGGCAGATCAGCGACGACCTCAGCTCGATCAACGTCCTCCTCGGAGTCGCCGCGTACACGCCATCCGGCAGCGGCCCGGTCTGGATCATCCCCCACACGGGCAAGGTCGACTCGGGGATCACCGAGGCGGTCACGCGCGCCCTGCGTACCGCCTCGACCTTGCGGCAGATGGCACACCAGATCAGCGGCCTCTCGATCCCTGCTGCGGACCGCACGAACCTCGTCAAGTTCCTCGACTCCCGGGCCTCCGCGTGGACCGCCCGCGCCAACGTATGGGCCCAGACGACCCCGCTCTCCTCCAACAAGATCAAGAGCACCCTGTCCACGATCGGCGGTTACGAGAGCGTCGCCGTCGCCGCCGCGAAGAAGGTCAGCGCCTATCTGACCGGGAACGGGCCCTGATGGGGACCAACCACTGGTTCGACCAGATCACCGCCCGCTACACCCGTAGGCAGACCCTGAAGGTGGCCGTCGGGATCGCGCTTGGCTGGCCGCTGCTCCAGGGGCGGGCCGGGGCCGGCACGATAACCACGGACGCTTGCTTTACGGGGTGCGTATGGACGGCACGCGGCCAAAGGGCGAACGCTGTGATCACGTGTCAGAAAAGCATGATTTCCGCAGGTTGGCTGGCGGGCTTTTCTTTTGTGGGCCTGCTCGGCCTCGGAGCGGTCTCCTCGATCATCCAGGCCGGAGACCACTGCATCGACTCGGCCATCCTGCAAGAGAAGGCCGACTTCTACGACTGCAGCTCGCCGAACTGCAACGGCTTCGACCCCAAGCAGTCCGGTGGCCCCTGCGACGGCTGTAGCAACAACTGCTGCACGTGCAGCGCCTCCACCAACGGTTACATCTGCTGCGTGTTCACCTGCGACGACACAGAGCACAGCTGCTGCCCGGGTGGCTGACAAGCCCCCGTGGCGTGTCGCGATCACGGGGCGCAAGCGTAATAGGGTCGGCTGGTCGCGGGCTCGCCTGGCTCGCTGGCAGGGTGAGCTGTGGACGTGCCGCGCTTCGTCTCGTACGGTCGCGACCGAGGGCCATGATGCAGGGAGTATCTTGTCTTTGCGCTCGTTGATGGGGGCGTTCGCTGGGATAGCGTTCGCGATCTCTGTCGTGCCGCTCGGTGACGTGCCGGGCAGGGCTGCGAGCGCCCCGCTGTCGATTTCGATCGTCGGTAATCACTTCGTCGATGGCGCCGGCCGCACGATCCGTCTGCTGGGCGTCAACCACACGAGCTCCGAGTACGGGTGCGTCGATGGCTTTGGCTACGACGACGGGCACTTCAACGATGGCGACGCGTCAGCGATTGCCTCCTGGGGCGCCAACGCTGTCCGGATCCCGCTCAACGAAGACTGCTGGCTGGGGATCAACGGACAGCCAAACAGCAGCGAGGGAGCCAACCCGCCATTGACGAGCCACGGCTATCAGCAGGAGATAGAGAGCTACGTCGCCGACCTCAACGCGCACGGGATCTACGGGATCCTCGATCTGCACTGGACTGCGCCCGGCAGCCAGGTCGCTCTCGAGCAGCAGCCGATGCCCGACCAGGATCACTCCCCGGCGTTCTGGTCGTCGGTTGCCTCGACGTTCAAGAGCAACCCGGCGGTCGTGTTCGACCTGTTCAACGAGCCCTACGATCCGACCGATCCGAGGTCGGGCGAAGACCAGAACCCGAACGACAAGATCAGCTGGAATTGCTGGGAGACCGGCACCACGAACGGGCCCGCCGGAGGGTCACCGTGCTCCACCGCGGCTTATGACGAGAACAACGCCAAGACGACGACCTACCAGGTGGCTGGGCTACAGACCCTGCTGAACGCTGTCCGCAGTGCGGGCGCGACTCAGCCGGTTCTCGCCGGCGGCCTGGACTTTGCCAACGATCTCGGCGAGGACGACAGCGGCCAGGAGTGGATGGACCACGCGCCCAACGATCCGCTCAACCGGGAGGCGGCGTCGTTCCACAACTACATGGGCGAGGGCTGCGACAGCGCGATCTGCTGGAAGGACACGATCGCTCCGATCGCGGCACACGTGCCGGTCGTCACCGGTGAGTTCGACGAGGACAACTTCGACGAGCCCACGTGCGCCACCAAGACACCCTCGACGTTCGACACGGACTACATGAACTGGGCCGACTCGGCCGGTGTCAGCTACCTGGCGTGGGGCTGGATCGTCGAGCCCAAGAACGAACAGGCCGCTGACGGTTGCAGCGCGTTCTACCTCATCGGCGACTACACCAATTACACGCCGGCCCAGCCGAACGGCGTGGCGCTCCACGATCACCTGCACGCGCTCGCTTCCACGAGCACGACTACGTCAACCACGACACGATCGGCGACCACAACGGGGTCGCCGTCGAGCACGACGACGCCACCCGGCCACGGCCACGGCACGGGCGGTGGCAGCCGCAAGCCGCCGGTCACGCTCGAAGCCTTCAGCGCTTCCACTGGCTCCGACGGCATGAGCGCCGCCTTCACGATGCGCTCAGCTCAGAACTGCACCGGCGCTCTGACGGGCGAGACAGTCAACTCGTACGGCTCCGCCGAGCGCACATACCGCAAGATATCACTGGGTGCGGCGCACTTCACGCTGAAAGCCGGCAAGGCCAAAACCGTCACACTCAACCTATCCAAGGCCGTACGCAAGCTGCTCATCGGCAAACGCTCGCTCGAGGTGCAGATCACGATCACCCTGACCAGCCCCCAGAACCGCCCCGCTATCACCCACCACACCGTGACGCTGAAGGCGGGCTGAATCGGCTCCGGCGGCTCCGGTCAGGCACCTGTGGTCATGTGCGGCCCTGCCAGCGGTTCGTGCAGTCCGGGGGCGCTCCCGGCGATCAACACCAGTGCCTGAGGTTGGCTTGTCCGGAGGGCNNCGGGGACCGTAGTTCTCGCAGCACAATCTGTGCATAACATGTACCGGAGAGGCTAGGTTTCCCGGCCCAAGAGCGTCGAGAGGACCGCCCTAGAACCGTCGTTACGCGACGTGCTGGTGCTCTTACTCACGCAGAAATGCCCGCTCCATAACGGTTATTCGGTCCAGAGGAGGCTCGCCGGTCGGATCCGGGCGGCCACGATGGCCGGGCCCGCGGCCAGCAGGTTGGCCACGACCAGGGTCCCGAGAGCGATGGCACCGATCTCGCGGAGGGTCACGACCGGCACCGGCACCACGCCGAGGTAGTCGGCGAAGGCCCGCCACACCAGTCGTCCTATCGCCACCCCGAGAGGTACGCCGGCGACGAGCCCGATCAGGGCCACGGTGGTGGTCTGCCAGAGCACAGTAGAGATCACCTGGTGACGAAGGAAGCCGAGGGACTTGAGCAGGCCGACCTCATGGCGCCGTCGGGTGATGCTCA
>PMLI01000352.1 GCA_003158835.1 Acidimicrobiaceae bacterium | reverse complement strand
CCCGCAGCGTCCGGCCGAGCGCCTTTTGGACGAGATCGATCAAGTCGAGCACCGAAACCGACGAGCCGGCGCCGATCACCACGGGCCCGCTGAGGGCGGGGCTGCGCACGGCCAGCATGATGGCGGCGACAACATCGGCCACGTTGACGTAGTCACGGACCTGGCGGCCGTCGCCGTAGATGTCGAGAGCACCCTCGCTGGCGGCCACCCGCATGAGCCGGGGCACGATGCTGTCCTTCTCCGACATGCCCAGGCCATAGACGTTGGTAAAGCGCAGGGCCACGCCGCGCACCCCATAAGCGGCGTTGTAGCAGGAAAGCAGCATCTCGCCGGCTGCCTTGGTAGCGCCGTACGGCGTCAGCGGGCCCAGCGGCACGGCCTCGGTCAGGATCCCCCACGCGCCCGCCCCGACGACGGCGTTGGTCGAGGCCAGCACGAACGCGGGCACTCCGACATGGCGGGCTCTTTCGAGCAGGGCCTCGGTTACCAGGACGTTGTTTTCGAAGGTACCCTGAGGATCCTCGATGGAGCGCAGGACCTGGGTCTGGGCCGCCAGGTGCACGATGGCACTGGTCCCCGGCGGCACGGCCGCCTCGACCACGTCGGCGTCCCTCAAGTCTCCCAGCACGTCGGCCACGCCGTGGTCGCCGCCGGGGTGGCAGCGGAACGCCGGTGCTGGCCGGCGGTCCACTGAAAGCACGTTGGCTCCGGCCCGGCACAAGGCCGCCACCACATGGGCCCCGATAAACCCGGAGCCACCGGTCACTACTATGCGCTGGCCCGTCACGTCCACCAGCGCCGGCGCGCCAGGATCTCCCTCATCTCCCGTAGGCATCGCACCAAACTATACGTTTGCGAGCGGGGCCCGCCCCTGGCGCCGGGGCGGCGGAGGCCGGGTCGGACTATCGTGACCGGCATGCCCACTCCCTCGGCCCGAGGCGGCGCCCGGACCGGCTCGCCCCGGACCCTCTCGTTGGACATCGGAGGGACGGGCCTCAAGGCCTCCGTGCTGTCCAAACACGGGGAACTGCTCCACGAGCCCGTCCGTACCCCCACCCCCTACCCGTTGCGGCCCGAGCAGCTGGTCGCCGCCCTGGCCAACCTGGCGACGGGGCTACCGGCCTACCAGCGGGTATCGGCCGGGTTCCCGGGAATGATGCGGTCCGGCCGGATCCTCTCCGCCCCGCATTTCATCTCGCCTACCGGTCCCGAGGGCAAGCCGTCGGCGGACCTCGAAAAGGCGTGGACCGGCTTCGATCTTCAAGGTGCCCTCAGCGTTGCCCTCGACCGGCCGTGCCGGGTGGCCAACGATGCCGACGTGCAAGGCGCCGCCCTGGTCAAGGGCGAGGGCCTGGAACTGGTGATCACGCTGGGGACGGGCGTGGGCACGGCGCTTTTCTGGGAGGGCAAGCTGGCGCCCCACCTGGAGCTGGCCCACCATCCGCTCGGCAAAGGCGGTCGCACCTACAACGAGATGTTGGGCGAGCCGGTCCGCCAAATAGTGGGCAACAAAAAGTGGAACGCCCGCGTCGCCGCCACACTGGTCATATTGAAAGCCCTCGTTTTCTACGACCATTGCTACATCGGCGGGGGCAACNNCGAGCCGGGTCAGGACCGACCTCCCGCCCGACGTGACCTTGGCGGACAACACGGCCGGGATAATCGGCGGCGTGAAGCTCTGGGAACGCACCTGACCGCTGCGACCCCGCCTTACGGCGCTCAGGCCAGGACGTCCCGGGATGTCATACGGGCCCAGGCGGCGCTACCGAAGACGACTAAATAACCCGCCTGCAGCACGAGGTCCTTCCAAATCTGGTGCCAGCGCACGGGGGCGCGCGCCAGGTCGGTGAACGCGGTCCAGTAGTTCGTCAGCATCCACGGGTGGAGGAACGACAGCTGGGGCACCCCGTCCACGATGGCCGAGACGATCACCACGGCCACAGTGACGGCCATGGCGGCGATGGGGGCGTCGGTGATGGTCGAGACAAACAGCCCTATCGAGGCCAGCCCGAACATGGACGCCCCGACCACGGTGGCGGCGAGCAGGCTTCGGCCCACACCGTCGAGCAAGGGCACCGTCGTCCCCGAGAGAGTGACGACCGAGCCGTGAGGGAAGAAGGCGAACCCCGCCACCAGGCCCGCCGCCACCACCACGAGCGCGGCCACCACGCAGTACAGGGCCACGACAACGCCCTTGGCCAGGAGCAGCCGGCTCCGGCCGGCCGGCCGGACCAGCAGGTAGCGTAAGGTCCCCAAGCTGGCCTCCCCGGCGATGGCGTCGCCGGCCACGACCGAGACCGAGAGGGGAATGAAGAACGGCATCGTCACGGCCAGCCCGGCCAGGGCCGTGAACACCCCGTTGCGGGAGGCCCGGTCCAAAAAGGCCGGCCCGGCGCCGGCCCCCGGCCCCCCCGAAAGGTAGACCGCCAGCGCCAACAGGACGGGCACCGCCGCCAGGGCCACCAGCAAGGCCCGCACCCGGGCCCGGCCGAAGACCGTACGCGCCTCAACCAGCCACATTGAAACCCTCACCGGTCAGCGCCACGAAGGCGTCCTCCAGCGACCGCTGCTCCCGGACGAGCATGCGCACCCCGATCCCGGCCTCGACCAGTTGCCGGCAACAGTCCTGCGGGCGCAGCCCGTCCAGCGTCCCCACCAGCTGGTTGCCTTCCCGGGCGACATCCGCCATGCCCAGACCGGCCAGCAGCTGACCGGCCCGGGCTGGGTCGTCCACCTCGACCCTCAGTTTCGGGGCGGCACTGGCGCGGAGCTCCTCGAGCCTTCCCTGCATCAGCAGCTTGCCGCGGTGCATGACCCCGACATGGCTGCACACTTGCTCTATCTCGGACAGGAGGTGCGAGGACAGGAAAACGGTCGAACCCTCCTCGCCCAACTGGCGGATGAGATGGCGGATCTCACGGGTACCTTGGGGGTCCATCCCGTTGGTGGGCTCGTCCAGTACCAGCAGCTGTCGGGGCCGCAAGAGCGCCGACGCCAGCCCCAGCCGTTGGCGCATGCCGAGAGAGTACGCCTTGTACTTCTTTTTGGCCGCGGCGCTGAGGCCGACCCGGGCCAGCGCGTCGCCGATCCGGCCCGGGCGCGTGGAAGAACGGCCGTCCGGGCCCATGGCGTCGAGCCGGGCCAGGTTGTCGTGGCCCGACAGCCAGGGGTAAAACGCAGGGCCTTCCACCAGGGCGCCCACGTGGGGAAGGGTGGCCATGGCCCGTTCCGGCATCGGCTCGCCCAACAAGGCGCAGCCTCCCGAAGTGGCGCTCAACAGGCCCAGGATGCCCCTGATGGTCGTCGTCTTGCCCGAGCCATTGGGACCGAGGAAACCGTAGGTGGACCCGACCGGGACGGCCAGGTCGATGGCGTCGACCGCCGGGACACGGCCGAAGACCTTTGTCAGCCCCTGGGTTTGTATGGCCAGGCTGGGGGTTTGTACGGCCAGGCTGGGGGTAACCGTGCCTGGGCCTGGGCCCTGTGCTGCCACCTTGCGAGCGCCCGGCGCGCCGCTAGGCGGAACTAGAGGAGGCGTCCGCCTCCAGCACGGCGGGCGTTACCAGGCCGGCGTAGAACTGGCCGTCGGGCAGGATGAGGACGTTGAGCAGGTCGGTGCTGAACAGGCGGCCTTGCCTGCCGGCGAAGTTCACCACCGTCGTCCCCTGCGAGAAAAGGCCTTGCTGCGACCCGTTGACCAGCTCGCTCGACGACCCGCTGATGACCGTGGTCCACCCTGTACCCGTCTTGTGGAGGCTGCCAAACCGTCCCGTCTTGGCGCCGGTGAAGCCGCCGCCATCGGCCGTGAGAGTGTGGGTGACAACGCGCGCCCCGGGCGGCGGTGTGAAGGTCAGCTCACCGGCGGGCGGCGTCCCCAGGTGGAGCGTGCCCGTGAAGCCCAGCTCCAGCGCCGGCCCCGTCTGGCCCGGCGCGTAGATGGCCACCTGCAGCGGCACACCGCGGAGCGGCCCGGAGGCTGCGATGTCGATCTCGAGATGGTCGATCGTGCTGCCCGAGGCCGAGCTCGGAGCCACGATCAACTGGTACGCCGGTTGGCCGGCGACGTACAGCGGGTCGCCCACGCTTACCGATGTCGTGGCGCTCAGGTGGTTGAGCAGCCGGGACGCCAGTTGCAGGGGGGTCAAGGGCGGCCCGGGGGGGGCCGTCGAGGGGACGGCCGCGCCGGCGCCGCCCGGGTTGGCGCTCGATGCCGCAGCACCGGCCGGGCCCGCCCCGGTGGTGACGAGGTGGGTGGCCGTGCCGGTCTCGCTATCCCACAGCCAGGCCTGGTCGCCGTTGCGGACCAGGTCGACCTCCTCGGCCGGCGGCAGCAGCAACGCCAAGTGCTCGGCCGTGGCCCCATCCAGCCACACATCTATCTCATGGCTACCGGAGAGCAACGTCAACGGGTCGAAACCGCTCCCGGTGCTGCTCCCGCCGGCCGACTGGCCGGCCCCGTTTTCGAGGGTGGAGAGGTCGGAAAGACCCAGGTGGGCCGTCCAGGTAAGGGTGCCGCTCACTTGGGGCGGCTGGGCCTTGGCTATATCCACCAACAACTGCGCCGCCGTCTGGGCCGGCAAGTCGGGCGGGGACGATGCCCCGCTCAATGCCGGCACCAGCGCCGCCGCGCCCAATGCCAAAACCGCAACCGCCGGCACGCCGTACCGGGCGCGCCTGCTCACGTACGTCATGGTGCCCAGGGTACTGCTCGGTACGGCCAGCCCAGGTAAGAATGGGATAAATCGGTGCCCCAGGGCGTGGGACAAGGCACGATGGGCGCCGGTCCGGCTGGGAGCCCTAACGGCGGTCAAGCACGAGCGGCCCGCTCGGCCCGATGGCATCCCTGACCTGCGCATGGAAGGCGCGCACCTCCGCCAGCGCCGGGCGGTGCACGACCTCGCCGCCCTCCATGGCCTTTACCTGCAGGGGGCGGGCCTCGGGGTGGGGGCACTCCGGCGAGGTAGTGACGATATCGGCCCAGACGGGCCCGGCCGCGGCCGGAGCGCCCGGCTCGGCCCGGCTCGGGGCTTCATCCAGCCAGGCTCGCCAGGCCCACTTGCGCCCGCCGAAAGATGCCTTGCCGGCGGAACGTTTGGCCACCGGTCGCTGGGGTACCCCCGGGGCGTCACCGGGATCACCGATCGCCACCAATTTGTACACAAAGCCGGCCGTCGGCGCGCCCATGCCCGTCACCACGTTGGCGCCGACCCCGTAGGAATCGACCGGCGCCCCGCCCAGGGCGGCGATGGTGTGGGCATCGAGGTCGCCGGTTACCACCAACCTCGTCTTGGCCGCACCGAGCTGGTCGAGCAGGGCGCGGGCGCGAACCGCCTCCCGGCCCAGGTCGCCCGAGTCGATGCGGATGCCGCCGAGCCCGGGCCCGGCCACGTCTATGGCATTGCGGATGCCCTGGATGATGTCGAAGGTGTCGACCAGCAGCGTCGTGCCCGTCCCGAGGGCGGCGACCTGGGCCGCGAAGGCCTCCTTTTCGCTCGGGTAAGCGAGCACGAAGGCGTGGGAAGCCGTCCCGGCCGTAGGCACCCCGTACCTCCGCCCCGCCTCCAGGTTGGACGTACTGGCGAACCCGGCCAGGTAAGCGGCGCGGGCCGCCGCCACGGCGGCGGCTGGTTCGGCTCGCCGGCTGCCCATTTCGATGACGGGGCGGTCGCCCGCGGCGCCGGTGATGAGGCTCGCCGCCACCGCCACGGCGGAGTCGAAGTTCAAGATGCTGAGCGCGATCGTCTCCAGCAGCACCGCTTCCCCGAAGCCACCTTCGACCGTGAGCACGGGTGACCCGGCCGTATAAAGCTCCCCCTCCCGGTAGGCGTGCACCCGGCCCGTAAAGCGGTAGGTCGACAACCATTCCAGGGTCGGGTCGCTGACGACGCCGTTGTCGCTGAGCCAGGCCAGTTCGGCCGGGCCGAAGTGGAAGTCCTCGAGCGCCTCGAGCAAGCGGCCCAGGCCGGCCAAGACGCCCCAGGGCCGGCGGTCGGGGAGCCGCCGGGTGAACAGCTCGAAGGTCGCCGGGCACGACGCTCGACCACTGCGCAAGGCCGCGTCGAGCATCGTCAGCTCGTAGCGGTCGGTCAGGAACGCCGTTGAGGCCGGGCGTCCCGCACCTGCTGTCACCGGGGGCAACTCAGCGCGCTCCGTCCCCTCGCCGGCGCACGGCGCCGGCGGCCCACCCCCGCCATCGTGCCGATTTCCCGGCCCATGTTCGCGGGCCGTCTCCCCGGCGCTCGGCGGCGGCGCGCTCGACACGCTCGGCATGAAGAGCATCCGGCTCGGAGTCGTCGAGCGGCCCGGCCGGTCCGAGCGGCTCGAGCGGCCCGACCACCCAGGACAGCAGCAGGTCCGCCAGATGGGGGTTGCGGGCCAACACCGGCCCGTGCATGTAAGTAGCCCAGATCCGGCCCGCCACCGCTCCCTCGACCGTGCCGTCCTTGTTGCCGACGCCCAGCCTGACCTGGCCGACCGGTTGGGCGCCGGGACCGAGCTCGGTGACGGCCCCGTGGTTTTCGAACCCGGTGAGCACGCTCAACCCCGAACCGTGCCACTGCGGTGACGGCTCGACCAGGACCTCGCCGATGGCTCGGGGCGCACTGGAAGGCACCGTGGCGCAATCCAGCAGCCCGAGGCCCGCGCTAGCGTGCCCGTCGGGGCTCACGAAGCTCTCCCCCATGATCTGGAAACCGGCGCATACGGCCAGGACCACGGCACCGTTGTCGACGGCGCGGTGCAAGGCCTGCCCCGCGTTCAGTTTGGACGCGGCCAGGCCCTGGGGCAGGTCTTCGCCTCCTCCGATTACGTACAGGTCGCAACCGGCCGGGACGCTGTCGGCGGCCGAGATGGTCAGCACCTCAGCATCCTGGCCCCGCCACCGCAGGCGCTGGGCCAGGATAGCGGCGTTACCGCTGTCGCCGTAAGTGCCCAGCAGGTCGGGGTAGACGAGCGCGATGGACACGCTCACGGCTCTCTCACCCTGCCCCGGGCATCCGGCCCAACCTGTCCAAGATCTGGTGGAACGAGGTGTAATTGGCGACCACGTCCACCTGCTGAGGCTGCTGAGGGCCGCTCTTTCCCTGGTCCCGCCGGCCCGCGGCCCGGACAGCCTCGACCAGGTCCGGGACGAGCTCGTGCTCGACCTGGGCGTAGTGGAGCCGCACCGCCAGGTCGAGGCCCCGCTCCCCCGTGGCCACGGCCGGGCGCCCCCTCAGGACCTCGAAGGGCACGTCCCACAACCACGAAGGGTCGTGGCCGTCGGCCGTCCGGGCGTTGATGGCAATGACGACAGGCGTGGGGGCCGGCGCCAGCATGTCGAAAACCTCGGCCCAACCGGCCGGGTTCTTGGCCAGTAGGAGGCGGGCCTTCAGCGTCCCGAGGCCGATCGTGGCGTACCGGCCGGCCACCTCGTTGACGGTGCTCATGGCGTCGGTGGCGGCAGCCGCGCTCCGGCCCGCTCCGAGCGCGGCGGCTATCGCCATAACGGCGTTGGCCTGGTTGCAACGGCCGGGCAGCTGGAGATGCAGGGGATAACTCTCCCCGCTGGCGAAGACGGCCCGCCCGCCGGCCAGGCTTGTGCCCAACCAGACGTCCGGCTGGGGACGGCAAAGCTCGCATTCCTGGCAGTGCCAGCCGTCGTCGGGAGAAGCTGGACCACCGTCACTGGCGCCCGCACCGGCAACGGCATCGGCACCGGGGCCGGCGGCGGGGCCGAAAGCGATGGGGCCGCCACACTCCGGGCACCCAGCGGCGTCGTTGCGCCACCGCAGGCCGGCGCCCACCCACGTGACCCCCTTCGCCCCGGCCGCCGCCCACGCCACCAAGGGGTCGTCGGCGTTGGCCACCACCACGGCGCCGGGCACCTCCTGGCAGGCTTGGCGCCAGCGCTGGGCGACGTGGCGCACCTCGTTATTGCGGTCAAGTTGGTCGCGGCTCAGGTTGAGTAGGACGATCACGGACGGCCTGACCTGGGCCGACACCCGGCCGAGCCACGCCTCGTCCACCTCCAGCACCGCCGGGGCGCCGGGCGGCCCGGCGGCCAGGGCGGCAGCCAGGCCGGCCGGCATGTTGGCGCCCTGCACGTTGGTGACAACGTTGCTGTCGCCGGGGCCGGGGCCGCTCCGGGCGGCGAGGGCCGAGGCGAGCAGCTTGGTGGTCGTCGTCTTCCCGTTCGTGCCCGAGACCAGGACGACCTGGCGGCCGGCGGCGAGCACGCCCAAGGCCCCGGGCTGAATGGCAAGGATGGCGTGACCTCCGATGACGGACCCCGACCCCCGTCCTGCCACCCGGGACAGGGCACCGAGACCGCGGCCCACCGCCACCGCCAGGCGGGCGCGGACTGGCAACGGCAACGGCGGCGGCGGCGGCGACGACGACGACGGCGGCGGCAGCAGCGGCGAGGCTGGTTCTGGTGGGGCCGGGAGTGGCAACGGTTCCTTTGCGCGGTCAGCAAGCAGCAAATGTAGGGCTAACGGCTTCCCGAACCTACCTCAGGCGCAGCGAAGCTCGGGAGCCAGGAGCGCCTGGGCCCGGGGCCCGGGCGGCGTAGGCCCCGGGGAACGCAGCCACGGCATTGGCCAGGACGCCAGGCCAAGGTGGGCAGTTTCCTTTATCGCCCCGTGCCAGTACCACCAGGCCGAGCGACCGGCTGGGCGGCGGCCCGCATCGCCGCGTCGGTGTCGGCCAGCGCCCGCTCCTCCGGCGACAGCTCGTGCTCGACCAGGTAGGCGGACTGGCCGACGCGCCAGAGCGCGACGCCGCGGGGAAGCTGGGGCAGGAGGCACCGCTCTGTCGCGCTGAGGCCGAGCAGCTCGCCCGCCTTGTCCGCCTCGCCTGGTGCCTGGCCGAACACGACCCGGGTCTCGGCGTCGGAAAGTAGGCCCTCGGCCAGGCGCTGCTGTTCGCTGCCTTCGGGCCCGGCCGCCTTCAGGTCCGAGACCCGGTGCACGACGGCGATGTTGGCCACCCCGTAGGAGCGGGACAACTTGAACGTGGCCTGCAGCCAGCGGGCGGTGGCCAGGTGCGACAGGACGGCCCACGCCTCGTCCAGAACTACCAGGCGCTTGGTGACCGAGCCAGTGGACAGGGCACCTTGCAGCCAAGAAAGAGTGCACACCATGAGCAGGCCCAGCGCCGGCGACGCGTACAGGCGGGACAGGTCGACGACCACCATGCCCGAGCCCAGGTCGATGCCGGGCGAAGTCTGGCCGTCGAACATCCCGGCCAGGTCCCCGTGCACGAGGCGGCGCAGCTCCAACGCCACGGAACGGCCGTCCTGGCGCAGCCCGTCGGCGTCGGTCCCGAGCAACCGGGCATCGGCATGCTCGGGCTCGAACATGGCCTCGGCCACGGCGGCCAGGGTGGGCACAGGTGTGGCGCGTTCGGCGGCCAAGAGGGCGACGTCGGCGGCGGCTCGCTCCTGAGGGAGCAGGGCTCGCCCGAGAGAGCTGGCCACCAGGGCCGCCAGCAGCTCCGCCCGGCGCTGGTGGGCCGGCGCGGCGCCCTCGCTGGTCCCCGGGCCCCCTCCGGCACGGGCGGCGACGTCGAGTGGGTTCAGGCGCACGCCGAGCCCGGGGCCGAGCTGGAGAGGGACGGTGCCGCAGGCACGGGCGAGCGCCCCGTACTCGCCCTTCGGGTCGAGCACCCAGCACTGGCGGCCGAAACAGA
>PMLI01000121.1 GCA_003158835.1 Acidimicrobiaceae bacterium | reverse complement strand
GATCTGTTCGGCGTCGTCGGCGCGCGACAGGCCCATGCTCATGGCATAATCGGCCGGCCCGAACTGGACCATGTCGACGCCCGGGACGTCCAGGATGGCGTCCAGGTCTTCCACTGCCTGCTGTTTCTCGATCATGAGGGCCACAACCGAAGCGGCCAGGGAGTTGATCCAGCCCGGGGAGCCGACATGGAGCCAGGTCCGGGCGTCCCGGCGCAAGCCGACGCCGTGCAGGCCGCCCTGGCCCGGGTGCTCGGCCCGCACCGAGCGGACACACTGGCGGGCGTCCTCCACCGTACGCACGTCCGCGAACAGGACGTTCTGCAGCCCCGAGCCGATGGCCCGCATGGCCAGATGCCCGCGCGTGTCCTGTTCGATCTTGATCATGCCGCTGAAGTCGGCGAAGAGCTCGATGGCCCGGCCCAGGTTGTCGAGGTCGTGCATCGTCCACGGTGCGTACTCGGCCACGAACTCCACGTAATCGAACCGCCCCGTCTGGCCCACCAGCTCGGTAATGGTCGGCCACGTCGACAACAGGTGAGTACCGAGGCTCGGCAAGCCGCGGTCCAGAAGCTCGCGCAGGCGGTTCTTACGCAGTGGGTAGACGTCCACGGCTTCTCCCAATCGTATGCAAGCTGATGCGGCTGCAGCCTACCCCGGCACCGGGCCCGCCCCCGGCAGGATCGTCAACAATTGACAATATGACCTCTTGGCGGCAACGGGGCCTGCTCCGCCTGCGCTTACCGGGCCTCTCGCAAGTCTGAGACCTCCGCCCCGGGCGCCACCACCCCGCCACGGTTGCGACCCGTCAGCGTCGTGCCGGCATTGGCAACCACGACGAGGCCCAGAGCGGCCCACTCCTGAACGGTGAGGTGCTGGCCGAGCACCAGGAAGCCGGCCGCCGTCGCCAGGGCCGGGTCGAGGCTCATCATCACCCCGAAGGCCTGGGGCGTGACCCGTCGGAGCGCCAGCAGCTCCAGGCTGTACGGGATGACCGAGGAAAGCACCGCCACGATGGCGCCCAGGCCCAGCACGGCCGGCCTGAGCAGCGTGGCTCCCCCACTCCACAGGCCGAAAGGGAGCAGGGCCAGGCCCCCGGCGGCCATGGCCCATGTCAGCCCGGTGAGGGATTCGAACCGCCGGCCCGTCTCCTTGTTGAGCAGTATGTAACCGCTCCAGAACATACCGGCCAGCAGCGCCAGAGCCAGCCCGGCCGGGTCGAGGTGGCGGCCCGCCCCGGTAGCCAGGAGGGCGACCCCGCCGCCCGCCGCCACGGCCCATAGGCCGTCCGCCCAGCGGCGCGACCCGACCAGGGCCAGGGCGAGCGGGCCGGAGAACTCGATCGTGACCGCCACTCCGAGCGGTATACGGGCTATGGCCTCGTAGAAACTCACGTTCATAGCCCCGAGCACCAGCCCGAAGGCGACGGCCACGGCCCGGTCCGCGGCGGAGGCGGAGCGGCCCACCGGGCCCACCCCCACGGCCCGGGCCACTTGGACCAGCCCGATCAGGATGAGGGCGGCAATGACCAGACGGAGCGTCGCCGCCCCGGCCGGCCCGACGCAGCCGAACAATTTCGTCGCCAAGGCCCCCCCGAACTGCACCGAGACCGCTCCGGCGCCAACCAGGGCGATGGCCGGGGACCGCTCGAGGGCCCGGGTACAGGTCACCGACCGATCGTAGGGCCGGGCCCGGCCCGGTGTTCGTGGTCGTTCCGGTACCGCCCCGTCCGAGGGCACCGGCCGGCGCCGGACCGGACCGACGGTCACACAGTGGCCATGGCGGCGTAACTATGGTCGAGCCGTGCCAACCAAGCCGAGCTGTGGGGAGCCAGATGGCAGCCGAGACCGAAACCTACACCGCAGATAATTTCCGGGTCCTCGAAGGGCTCGAACCGGTCCGGCTCCGCCCCGGCATGTACATCGGCTCGACCACGTCGCGGGGCTTGCACCACCTGATCTGGGAGATCGTAGACAACTCCGTTGACGAGGCGCTCGGGGGCCACTGCCACACGATCGTCGTCGAGCTGGCGGAGGGCAACGTCGTCCAGGTCACCGACGACGGGCGCGGCATCCCGGTCGACGTCCACAAGCAGACCGGGCTGTCCGCCCTCGACATCGTGTTCACCAAGCTGCACGGGGGCGGCAAGTTCGGCGGGGGCGGTTACAAGGTCTCCGGGGGCCTGCACGGCGTCGGCGCCGCCGTCACCAACGCCTTGTCCGAATGGCTGGAAGCCGAGGTCCACCGGGACGGTCACGTCTGGACGGTCCGCTACGAGCGCGGCCAGCCTGTCAAGGCGGTCACCAAGGGAGCCGCGCTCAAAGCCGGGGCGCCCCGGGGGACAACGGTCAGGTGGCGCTTCGACGCCACGATCTTCGACCCCGAGGCACGCTACTCGTACACCACCGTCGAGGCCCGTCTGCGGGAAAAGGCCTTCCTCGTCAAAGGCTTGGAGTTCGTTCTGCGTTGGCCTGGCCACGCCGAAGCCGTCTTCCGCTCGCAAAACGGCATCGCCGATTACGTGCGGGAGATAGACGCCAATGCCGAGCGCACGCCCGTCCACCCCCATGCCGTCTACCTGTCCTCCGAGGACCACCCCGACGAGCAGTTCGCCAAACAGCCCATCTCGGTCGAGGTGGCATTGCAGTGGACGGCATGGAGCGGCAAGACCGACGAGAACGAACGGGCGCACTCTTTTGCCAACGTCATCTCGACCATCGATGGCGGCACCCACGTGGAGGGCCTGAAGGCGGCCCTGACGAGCGTCCTCAACCGTTACGCCTTCGAATGCGGCCAGCTCAAGCAGGACAAGAAAGAGTCCTTCCACCCCAAGGACATCTGGGAGGGCCTGACGGCGGCGGTGTCGGTGAAGCTCGCCGACCCCCAGTTCGAGGGCCAGACCAAG
>PMLI01000505.1 GCA_003158835.1 Acidimicrobiaceae bacterium | reverse complement strand
TTCGCTCGACACCATCGCCTTCGAGGTCGCCGAGGCACACATCGACCTGCTCGCCGAGCTCGGCGCAGCGCTGCGGATGCCGCACAGCCGCTCGCTTGGCGACGGGCTCTTCGAGCTTCGCTTCGACATGGCCCGCCGGTCCTGGCGGGTCACCTACTGGTTCGCCCCCGCCAGGGTGGTCGTTGCCCTGACGGTGTTCGCGAAGCAGCGCAACAACGAGAAGGCCGAGATCCGGCGGGCAAAGGCGGCGATGGTCCGCTGTCAACAAGAGCACCACTGATGAAGGAGGGCACGATGGAGCACCGAAGCTGGGACGGCACCAAGCAAGCACGCCGAGCGCGTATGAGAGCGACAGAGCGAGAAGAGTCCGACGCCCGCGTAGCCGGGCTGGCTTCTGCGCTCCGGACCGGCATAGCTGTCCGCGATGCCCGTGAGGCGGCCGGTCTCACCCAGACCGAGCTTGCCGTGCGCATGGGCGTGGCACAGTCGGCCGTGAGCCGCATCGAAGCAGGTCGGGCGAACGTCACCGTGGACATGCTCGCCCGGATAGCCGTAGCGCTCGGCGCACCGCTGAAAGTCACGCTCGGCGTCGGCGAAGCGGTGCTGGCCTGAGCGGGAAGCGGCTCGCCCAAGGTACCGCCACCGCCTCGACGCGGTGTGAAGCGCCCTGGGTTCCGTCGTGTCCCGGTCATCCCCGAAAAGCCACGCCTTAGGCCCTGAGGTTCAGTCCTCGAAGAGGGCTTCCAACCCGCCGAGCATCGACGTCAGGATGTCGATGTTGGCGATGGTGGGGTGCAGTTAAGGAACGTGGCACCAACCGACAAGTAGGACTACCAAGACTCGGGCCTCGTCGACCAAATGCGCTCGGGGAATTCGCGTCGGCGTCACCGCCGTCGGCGAGCGGGGTCATGGGCTGCGGTCATGGCAGCGACGGCTTCGGTGCCCGGTCTGGCATAGCGCTGTAGCGACCGGAGGTTTTGGTGACCGCTCTTGGCCATCAGGAGAGGCAGGTTGACACCCGCCTCGGCCAGATGTGTCAGGGCCGAGTGGCGCAGCTGGTGAAGTGTCCAGCCCTTCCTGGCGACCTTGAGGGAGCTGAGCTTGAAGAGGTACTCGGCCCGCTCGTAGGACAGCCGTCCCCGCCCTGTGACCGGGCAGAGGTCGACCGCTGCCGGTGTGCGGGCGGGAGCGGGGCGCCGTTCAGAGAGGAAGATCGGCCCGGCTTGGCGATCGCCGATCAGTCGTGGCAAGAGCCGGGCGGCGCCGGACTGGAAGTGGAGCCAGTCGATGTCCCCCCCTTTGCGCCGTACCCGCAGGCGCTTGTTCTCCAGGTCAAGGTCAGCTATGTCGCAAGACAGGACTTCGTCGGCGCGGGCCGCGGTCTCGTAGAGCAGTCTCCACAGGCACTTCTCTCGGACGGCTACATCCGCTCGCCGGAAGAGCCGTTCGAGCGACGACGCCGCGATCGCCTTGGTGCGGTCCTCGGGCTCCCGACGCCGCTCCAGCCCGGCCGCAGGGTCGCCAACGGTCCAGCCCCTACGACGGGCGTGGGCGGTGAAGGAGCGCAGGGTGGCCACGTGGCGGTTCCACGTTGCTGGCGCGCACGCGCCCCAGGCCGTGTCGGCGAAGCGGTCAAGGGTGGCACCGTCGAGGGCGGCCACGGCGAGATCTCCGTGCAGCGCTCCAAGTCGGCCCATGGTCTGGGCGTAGGACCGGCGGGTCGTCTCCGACATGGGCCGGGCCAGGAACGCTTCTGCTGCCTCGGCGATCGTGATCACTTGAGGTAGCGGCAAGACCTTGGCGGACATCTCCCCTTCTTCGGTGATGTGACAGAGAATGTGCCCTCTCGGAGGCTAACGCCCTAAGGGCCCTGCGCGCTGGGACCGCAGGTCCTGGGCTCACTCCTGCCGGCCAGGCGGAGCGCTTGTGAGAGGGAATATCGTATTCCCTGTCACACCAGGACCGAGCCCGCTCAGGACGGCGGTTAGTCCTCAATCAGGCGCGTCGAAGCCTGGTGACGGCATCCTTACGGGCACCCCGACTTGTGCCGCGCCGGCCGGCGCCACTGCGGCACCTAGGACCGCGCCCCCGATCACGACCATCTTGCCGCCCGCTCCCCACCGTCGACATGGCCAAGCCCGTCGCCGTGGGCGCGGCGACGGTACGGGCGTTCTACGGCTACAACACGCTNNCCTACTACACGCCCGTTTACGCTGTCCTTACCCGGTCGGTCCACCCGGAGCAGGCCAACGACCCGCAGTGGGGCGGCTCGTGGCCCGCATGGAGACGCAGTGAGACAAACGTCTGCCCGTGCACGGCCAGAAAACACGAGGGATTTGGCTCGGTACCCATTCGCCGTGAGACATCTAAATCTAAAAAGAGACTTGGAAATCCACTAGACGCGCGTCTGCGCGTGGCAGACTACACGCATGTCATTCAGCGAGGACCTGCTGACAACGACGGAAGCCGGCAAGCTCATTGGGCGCAGCGGTACAGCCGTGCGCGAAGCGTGCGTACGTGGCGCTCTCCCCGGTCGTAAGGACGAGCAGGGCTTTTGGCTCGTGAGATCTGCCGATGCACAGGCCTGGGCAGCCCGGAGCCGTCGTGCAGTCGGCAGGCCGTTGCCGCGACCTCGTACCGACGATGTCGTGGAGCTGCTCAATGATTGGGGTTCGGGTAGTGCCGAAGAGGTAGCTCGCGCTGTCGGCGTCCACGTGGGCAATGCCCGCAAATGGCTGAAGATACTGCAGACCGAGGGGCGCGCACAGCGCCTTGAGGACGGACAGTGGGTGCTGACGACTGCGGAGGTGTCCTTGGCCAGCTGACGCGAAGAGGCGGCCCCCCAACGGGCCGCCCCGAACTCTCAGATCGACAATTCAAACATGCCTCAGTAGGTGCAGGAACACCTGCTGAGGCCCTCCTTGAAAGGAGGTTGCCTTGCTGTTGGCAACCCTCATTATAGGCACGCGCAATCTTACGCGGCATGGAACCGCCTGTTGTGACGCAGCAAAGCCTCGACGCCAGCCGCCCACCCCCCCCAATGGGTGGCACGCCCTCGCCTGTAGGCGGCCCTCATGAGAAAGCCGCACTCCCATGCGCCGTCTCAGGCGAGGCGGCACCGTGACGGCTCGGTGTGGCCCAAACGGCGCATGTGGCAGGACCGCGTGGCCCGCGACAAGCGTTTCACTCACGGGGCCAAGAGCTTCCTCGGCCTGGTCGCTTCTCGCTCGGACGACACCGGCAAGCCCGTCTGGGGCGCCCAAGTCCGTATCGGTATCCATCTTGGGCGCNNCGGAGCGCAGCGTCCGGCGCTACGTGAGCGAGGCAGAGCAGCTCGGGTACCTGAAGGTCTACCGGGCCAAGCCCGAGCGTGGCCCACAGGGCCGCTGGCACCGCAAGAAGACGAACGTCTACTACCTGTGCCTGCCCAAGGCCGGCGATGACCGCCCGCCCCCCAGGCGCCGCCAGCGGACCACGTACTGCGTGATCAGCAGCCATAGCGAGGCCCGCCGGGAGCAGGCCCTCCTGCGGGCGAGGAGAGCCGAGTGGCGGGGACCAGAGGACGAAGGCCTCGAACGGGTGGGCGCAACGATGGCCTCCGTAGCCACCGTTCCTGTTCACCTACAGGACAGTGATGACCTCTCAACCCCCCTAACGGGGGAAGCCAAACCGGCGGCTCCCCCACCCGAGTGCTCCACAAGCACAAAACCCCCGTGGTCACAACATCTCGCGACCGCCCGAGCCGCTCTCCCTCACCGTAACCACTCCCCATTGGGGGGGCTGCCTTCCGACCGGTAGCCGAACACTACAAAACAGGAGCAACAAGAAGGTGCCATCGGGACAACGCTGGTTCTGGCGCGTCACGCGTTATTCCGCCGGAATAACTGGGGCCCCGTGGCGGTCGGCGCCCTTGCCCGAGGCAGGCCCGTTCATTTCATAGAGGATCGTCTACCCGTTAATGGCCCGGTGTTCCAGAGCGTCAACTACACCGGTAGCCAGCTCGGACCGCATGCGGACGATCCTTGCGGCGAGAGCCTGGTTGTCACGTTTGGCCAGCCCTATGAGAGCCAGTTTGATCAGCTCTGCCTTGGTGGTTTTGACGCCGGCGCTCTCGTGGACGCCCGCCACGGCCCGGTCGAGGAGGTCGTCGAGCGGCTCGGGGATGCGAGGGCCAATCGAGGTCGACCTCGCACCGACTAGCGAGGGCAACAAGGAGGCAGGTATCACCCGATCCGGCTCTTGACCTGCAGCGGTCCCCCCCTTAGAGGGCGCCTGAGAGGCAGTAGCCCGCGGCCGCCGCGGGGCCTTCGCCGGCCGTGACGTTACAGGCGGTACGTCTGCGGGCTCGTTATTTGAGTCCCCTGGTTGTTCAGGAGCAGCGGGAGGCCCCTCTGACGGCGTGCCCGGCCTGGGGTGGCGAGGTGGGGGGATGACTGCGCTCCGGCGGGAGGGGTGCGTGCGGGCCTCAAGGGCGTCTATACCAGCCATAATCACAGCTTCTCCCTGTAGTTGGTGGCAAGGTCTGTCAGCTCGGCGGCCACCACGCGGAACTGTTCGGCGGCCACGGCGACCCGCGTCCCTGGTCTGGGCTCTAGAACCAGCGCCCGTCGGCGCGCCCGGTGTGGCAACCACGAAAAGTCATTGATGATGCTTGTGATCGGGATGTTGTCGCCCGCGGCCGCCTTCAGCTTGCCCACTTCGCGCTCGCTGAGGCTCCTGGGGACCATGTTTGGGACCAGGGTGACGCGGTACTGGGATAGCTCGGTCAGCATCCGAGGCAGTCGAGCCAGCTCTTGGCCGCCAATCACAGTCGGGACAACGACCAGGTCAGCGGCCTGTAGAGCCCCGATCGTTAGAGGCACGGCCGCCGGCATGGTGTCCACCACAACCGGCCGCGGCGCCCATGCTGCGGCCCATTCGAGGAGACGATCTGCGACCTCCTCGGCCGACAAACGGATGGTGAGCAGGTCGGGCGTTGCTGGCACGATGGTCGGTTGTCCGGCGTTTGACCTCGTACGGGGTACCCCGCTTACCCTGTCGAGCAGGGGGTGCGTCCGCCTGTCCAATGGGTCAAGGCCCCAAAGGTCGGTCGCCCCGCATTCGCAGTCAACGTCGACGAGAACGGCCTCGGTGGCGGCGGCGACCTCGTACGCCAGGGTGGTCTTCCCCACTCCCCCCTTGTACGCTGCCACGGTCGTGATCATGGCGGCGACGGTACCACAGCACAACGGCTCGTTTGTGTGGTTGCCAGTATGTATACACCGCTGCTAGTAGCGCTGGATACAAGCACACACACAACGCTGCTAGCAGAGATGTAGCTACGCTGGTACACCGGTGCCCTAGTTCCTCTGCCGGTCACGGTAGGAAGCGGGAGGTGCCAGGCCAACGGGTTACGACGTCCGTTCGTACGGTGCATACGAACGAACGTATTGCGATCGGTCGTTCGTTCCGTTATCATCGCGAGATGAGCATCACGCCGATAGGGGAGGCCCCGGCCACCGGGGGACGGACCAAGGTGTACAGCGACGATGCTGAGCGGGCGCGGGCCTGGCGGGCCCGCCAGAAAGAACGCCAACCGTCAGGCAGTTCGCCGGTGACGAGCCCCCAGCTGGCAGCTGCAAGCTTGACGGTGTCGTTGGAACGTCTCGGCGACCTGGTGCGGTCCCACCACGAGGCGGTGGCCGCCGAGGTCGCCCGGGTGGAGGAGGCGATCGGTGTGCTCTCCGACCCGGAGGCCGTCGCCGAGGCCTTGGAGAGCGCCAGGGCGGAGGCGGCACGCCAGGTGGCAGAGGCCGAAGAACGGGCCGCACGGGAGCGCCAGGCACGCTCAGCAGCCGAAGCGGCCGAACGTGAAGCCACCCAGGCCGCCAACGGGGCCTGGGAGCGGGCCGAGGCGTTAGAAGCCGAGCTGGGGTCGGCAAGGGACGAGGCGGGGTCCCTGCGGGGCGCGCTCGACGCGGCAACCCGCCAGCACGCCGGCGAGGTCGAGGCCCTCGTGTTGTCCCACGGCGCTGAGCTGGCCGAAGCCCGTTCGCGCTGGGAGGAGGAACTGGCCCTGGCGGCCGCCGGTCGGACCAAGGCCGAAGGGGCGGCGGAGCAGGCGAGGGCCGAGCTGGCCCGGGTCCAGGCGGCCCATGACGAGGCCATCGGGGCCTTGAGGACAGAGTCCGCTCGCACGATCGAGCAAGCCCGGGCAGAGGTCACCGAGATGCTCTCGGCCCGCTACCGCGCCGAGCTCGACAGCGTGAAGGCCCGGGCCGAGGGCCAGCTGGCCAAACAGACGGCCAAGGCCGAAGGGGCGGCGGAACTGGCCAGCGCCCGAGCGGCCGAGGTGGAGCGCCTGGCCGCCCACGTCGAAGAACTCCGAACCGAGCTCGCCCGTACCCGCCAGAGCCAGGGGACCGGCTCGGCGCCCGCTGTCCGAAAAGCTGCCAAGCAACCAGCTCAAACTCCGCGCCAGCGCCGGCAGGCTAAGCCGAGCTGACCGCGGACGACAACTGTCAACACGGCCTGAAAACTGACGCCCCCTTAATGGGTAGAAGTCTGTAGCTCGACGAGGAGCGCGAGCGCTTCCAGATGTTCCTGGGCGGTGTTCGCCACGAACAGCTCGTCCCTCCCTCCAAACTGTCAGCGCAGCTAAGACTCGGGCTCTGCCGCCGCGGCGTAACACCCGTACGGACCTGCCCCCGGGG
>PMLI01000492.1 GCA_003158835.1 Acidimicrobiaceae bacterium | reverse complement strand
GTAAACGGCGCTGTCGTTCTTCAAATAGTGCCCGACCACGAAGCCCCCGATGGATTGCAGGACCGTCCAGCCGATGCCGGCCATGATGGCCCCGGGGACCAGTTGGCGCAGAGAGACGTTGGCCGGGGTGAGGATGCGGAAGGCGAAGAGGTACTCACCGAAGTTGACCACGGCCGAAAGCGCTCCTCCGGCCACGGCCATGGCGAGCGAGCCCCGGGCGGTGGGGGCGCCCGCCGCCAGGAACGTGCTCAAGACCAGGCCGATTGCGAGCACGGCCAGGAACGAGATGCTGCGCAGTAGACGTTTGGGGTAATCGGGCCGGGCCGGGCCGGGCACGTTCCACACCTGCGCCATGGCGAACATCCCGTTTTGGGCCAGGCCGAGCGAACCCCAGACCAGGCCCACTATGCCGATGGTGAGGCCGGCCACGCTGTTGCGGTGGACAGCCTTGATGTTGCTGGCGAGGTCGTTGCCGATGATGGGGAACTGGGCGAGGGTGGAATGAAGCACGCTCTGACGCAAGGCCGGATGGCTGGAGAGGACGATCCCGAGGATGGTGACGAGGAGCAGCAGCAAGGGGAAAAGGGCGCCGAACGCAGTTTGGGCCAGGCTGCTGACGAGGATGCCGGCGTTGTCGTCGCCGAACTTCTTCATGACACCGAACACCAGCGCCAGGGCCTTGTTGCGCTGCTGGAAGGCGTCCAGGCGCCGTGCGCCGCGCTCGAAGGCGTTCATGGGCGCGCCGGTATGGGCCTGGTCGCCGGNNTCGCCGGTCTGGTCGCCGGTCTGGGGCTACCCGCGAGCCGGTCACTGCCGTAGGGCTTCATGGCTGCAGTCTTGCCCATGGTTGCCCCGGAGCATGCCGGATGAGGGCCGGATGGCGCCGCGTCCCGCAGCGGCGGCGCGATCATGGTCAGGCCATGCCAGAGACAACGCCATCACACACGCCCGCAGTAGCGACGGGCGCCGCCGTGGACGTGCCCCGCGGCTTCGTGACCCACGCCGCCAACGTCGGGATCAAGGACGAGAGCCTGGATTTCTCGACTGTAGCGAGCACTTTCCCGTGTGCGGCCGCGGGCGTGTTCACGAGGTCCCTCTTTGCCGGTCCCAGCGTCGTCCTGTGCCGGCGCCACCTTCAAAGCGGCGCGCCCCGCGCCATTGTCACCGTGTCCAAGAACGCCAACGTCGCCACCGGCCCGCAAGGAGAGCGGGACGCGCACGAGTTGGCCGAGCTGGTGGCGGCGGCCGTCGGTTGCAACCCGGCCGACGTCCTGGTGGGCTCGACCGGTGTCATCGGCCGCCCGTACCCGATGGAACGGATCCGCGCCCACTTGAGCGGCCTGGGCCAGCCAGGGAAGGCCGACTTCGCCTCCGTGGCCCGGGCCATCATGACCACCGATACCTTTCCGAAGCTCGCCAGCGCCCGGGCCGGCGAGGCCGTGGTCACCGGGATCGCCAAAGGTTCGGGGATGATCCAACCGGACATGGCGACGCTCCTCGCCTACATATTCACCGACGCCGCCGTGCCCCCGGAGGCATTGGCGGCCGGGTTCCGCAGCGCCGTCGACGCCACCTTCAATTCGCTTTCCATCGACACGGACACGTCCACTTCGGACACGGCTGTGGTCTTGGCCAACGGGGCCGCCGGGCCGGTGGCGGTGCCCGAGTTCGAGCAGGCGCTGCTGGCAGTGTGCCGTTCGCTCACTGTGCAGCTGGCGGCCGACGGAGAGGGGGCCAGCAAGGTCATACAGGTGACGGTCGGGGCAGCCCGGGACGGCGCCCAGGCCAAACGGGTGGCCAAGGCCGTCGTAAACTCCCCGCTAGTCAGATGCGCCGTACACGGGGCCGACCCCAACTGGGGGAGGGTGGTCATGGCCGTCGGTAAATGCTCCGATGACACCGACATCCGGCCCGGGGCGGTCACCGTCAGCTTCGGCGGGTTCGAGGTCTACCCGCGTCCCCTGGACGACCAGGCCCTGGAGGACCTGGCCAAGCTGATGCGCTCGGAGCTCGTCGAGATAGACATAACCCTCGGCACGGGCCGGGCCACGGCGACTGTGTGGGGCTGTGACCTTACGGCCGAGTACGTGCGCATCAACGCCGACTACACGACCTGAGCCGGTAGGTCAGGCGCAGCGGCATGGGCGCGCACCCACTGGAGCAGTTGCGTTACCTGGCCAGAGGATGGGGTAGTAGTGACGACTTCCCGGCCCGGGAGGCGGCCGAGGTCCTGGCCCAACTGGCGGACGAGATCCCGGGCAGCCTTGTCCAGGCCTGCCGCCGGCTCATCGAGTACTTCCCCTCCTCGGGGCCCGCCTGGTGGCTTTGCGCCCGCGCCCTGTGCGCCCCTGACCCGGTCGAAGGCATTTTGGGAGCAGCCGGCGAGCTCGCCGACGACCCCACCGGGCGGCGTCTGGCCGAAGCGCTGCCGGCGTCGGGCGTCGTCGCCGCTCCCGAGCTGTCCGGGGCCGTCCGGGCGGCACTGCGCCGGCGGCAGGACGTCCAGGTCCACAAGAAGGCCGTCCGGGCGCAGATGGTGGTGGTCCCGGTGTTGGCAGCCGGGCCCTCGGCAGTCTTGGTGAGGCCCCGCTCGGCTACCGCCGTCCGTGCCGCCGCCCACGCCGGCAAGCCCGTCTGGGCCGTGGTGGCAAGGGGCTCGCTCCTGCCCGGCCCGCTGTGGGAGCAGCTGCTCGAGCGAGCCGGCGCCGCCGTGGCCGTCGAGGTGGCTCTCGAGGTGATCGAGGCCGGCGAACTGGGCGGGGTCGTCGGCGAACGGGGCCTCGAACAACCGTTGCCGGGGCTGTCCCGGTCCACCTGCCCCCCGGTGGCCGAGCTGCTCGGCTGGAGGAGCTAGCCCGGCGGCTTGCGGGCCACCACCGTGACCAGCGGGGGCAGGACCACAGGGCCATCGCCGGGGCTGACGCCGGTGAGGTCCTCCAAGTAGTCAGCCACGGGGCCGGGCCCGGCCCCGGCCTGAGCCTCGGCCCACGCGTCCACCAGATCGAGGCCGGCCTCCCGGGCCAGCGCCGGCAAAATGGCCCCCACGTCCGGGTGCCGGGCCCCCGGCATCGACAGCGGCACCCCGTCGACCCGTCCGGCCGACGTGATGGGTTCCTGGGCCACCAACCAGCCGCCCGCCCTCGTCACCGACGCCATCCGCACCAGGACGGCCCGCGGGTCCCGGACGTGCATGAGAAGGAAGCGGCAGTAGGCAAGGTCCACCTGTTCGGGCAGGACCAGGTCTTCGGCGGCCTGGGTGATGGCCACTACCTGCGCTTCTCCGGCCTCCGCCGCCGCCTGTGCCACCTCGTCCCTCTGAGTGGGGTCGATATCGACGGCGTAAACGCGGCCGCTAGGGCCGACCACCGCCGCCAGGGCCACGGTCACGTCACCTCCACCCGCCCCGACGTCCGCGCACCGCCACCCGCGGCTCAAGCCCAAACGGTCGAGGGCCGTCTGCAGGGGGCGGCGGTAGACATCGTTGCGCAGGTTCAACTCGGGCACTCGGCCAAACCGTAGTCAATCGGTGAGCGGGAAGCACGAAGCCGGTGACACCACCATCTCACGTTCAGCGGCTTCATCAGCACTGAACGCGCTGACGAGGGCGCGGAACTGACAAGCCGCTTTAGAATCCCGCCCAAGCCGGTGGAGAAGGGGAGGATGAGGCCATGGAGCTGGCGGCACTGGGGTCGGCAAGCGTTCTCCGCGACACCGACGTGGTGGCGTCCCGGGAACGGTCACGGCAGGCTCGGTTCCGCCGCCTCCTGGCCGTCCTGGTCGTAGTCGGTGTCCTTGTCATCGGGCGCACCGCCGCGGGCGTCGTCCGCTACATCCAAGGCAACTATTCCGCCGCGGCCGGCGATTTCCACTGGCCCCATCCCGGCATCCCGTCGTCGTACGCGCCCTACGTGCCCGGTTTGGTCCTGGTGGTCCTGCTCGGGATCGTGCTGGGCGGCCCATTGCTCATGGCGGGGCGCTCGCCCCACGTCCTGTACCAGCCCGAGGAAATTGGCATAGGCCTGGCGGACGTGGTGGGTGCCGACGTCGTCGTCGAAGAGGTCGTCAAGACCCTCAACCTTTTCCTCGCCCATCGCACGTTCGAAGAGCGGATGGGTGGCACCCCTCGTCGTGCCATCCTTTTTGAGGGCCCCCCCGGGACCGGCAAGACGTACATCGCCAAAGCGATGGCGGCCGAGGCGGGCGTGCCGTTCCTGTTCGTGTCCTCGTCTGCGTTCCAGTCCATGTACTACGGGCAAACGAACCGCAAGATACGGGCCTATTTCCGGGCGCTGCAACGCTATGCCCGGCGCGAAGGCGGCGCCATCGGGTTCATCGAGGAGATAGACGCCATCGGTGCCTCCCGGGGCGGCCCGGGGGCCGGGGCCGGCCGCGAAGGTATCGCCGGAGTGGTCAACGAGCTGCTCATACAACTCCAGTCCTTCGACGTTCCGCCGCTTGGCCGCAGGGTACGCAACGCCTTCGTCGATGCCGTAAACCGGTGGCTGCCGCCATCCCGGGCATTTCACAAGGATGCCCTGAGACCGGCCAATTTCCTGGTGATCGGCGCCACCAACCGCGCCGCCGACCTCGACCCGGCCTTGCTGCGGCCGGGCCGCNNCACGACGCCGAGCTCGACGACCCCGTCAAGCGGGACAACCTGGCCGGCTCGACTTTCGGCTATTCGCCCGTCATGCTCGAGCACCTCTTCGACGAGGGGCTGGTGTGGGCACTGCGGGGCGGGCGGTCGGAGATGAACTGGGAGGACGTGCAAAAGGCCCGGATGACCGAGGAGCTGGGCCTGGCCCAACCCGTGACCTATACCGAGGGCGAACGCCGGACGATAGCCACCCACGAGGCGGGCCACGCCACGGTCGCCCACTTCGCCGCCCCTGGCCGCCACCTCGACGTCCTTTCGATAATTAAGCGCCGCGAGGC
>PMLI01000597.1 GCA_003158835.1 Acidimicrobiaceae bacterium | reverse complement strand
GAACTCCGGGACCAGCCGAGAAACCGGGACCACGAGGTCACCTAGGAAAAGGATCACGCTAAGCCCTTCCTGTAGTAGTACGGAAGCCCTGACAGCCCACCGACATCAGCATCAGCACCACGATGCCAATCTCTGAAGGGCCGCCAAGTACCGCCGGTAACGCTCGTCCAGCGCATTGTTGGCCGACACTCGTGGGGAGAAGGTGTCATCGGCGACCCCGACGGCACGGGAGGCGTCGTCTATTGACGACCAGGCTCCGGCCGCCACACCGGCCATTGCCGCCGCGCCGGTGGCGGCGGCCTCCCGGCTGCGGGGCCGGAGGACTTCCCGTCCCAATGCGTCCGCCAATAGCTGTGACCACCGGTCGCTCTGGGACAGACCGCCGGTGACCCTAACCTCGGCTACGGGATCATCCAGGCCCAAGAGCTCGCAGCCAAGGCGGTGACGGAAGGCCATAGCCTCGGCCAGGGCATGCCCGAGCTGTCTCGGGCCGTGCGATGCTTCAAGGCCGAGCACGACCGACCCGCCGCGGTGGCTCGGACCAAGACCGCAGACCGAAGGTATGACCGTAAGAAGCGGAGCCGCGCCCCCGGCGGCGTCCTCCCCCACCACCCTTGCCAATAAGTCGTGCTCGTTGGTGGGCGGGACCGCATCAGCCGCCCGGAGACTGTTGAGCAGCTCGATGCCGGAAGGCGACGAGCTGAACAGGAGGGTACTCGCTCCGTCGATGAACCAGCGCCCGTGGACCCCCTGAGACGCGGCGCGAGTGCTAACGCCGGTGTGCCCCGCCACTCTGACATCGCTGGACCAGGTCCCCGCGATAAGGCACACCACGCCGGGGGCCATGGCGCCCGCGCCGACCACCGACGCGGAAGCATCGTGTGAGCCGGAGGCAACCGGCGTCCCCCGCCGGAGCCCGGTGGCCTGCGCCGCCTCGGCCGAAACACCGCCGGCAAGACGCGCCGAAGGTACGATCTCGGGGAGCTTGCCGACGATCTCGCCCAGCCCGATCCTTTGGAGAAGCGACTCGACATACTCCGGACGAGCGTGGCAAAGCAGGCCGGCGCTCGAGTCCGTGAAGTCAGTCGTGGCCCGACCGGTGAGCCGCAGCTTGATCCAGTCCTTGGCGAACATGACCCATCTAGCTGCCCGCACGGATCCCGCCTCGTTGTCCAGCATCCAAAGCAGGAGCGTGATCGGCCGGCCATTAGTGGGGGAGCTGGTTTCGGCCGCGATCAACGCCGCGGTGCCGTCTCGCTCAAGCCCGCCGACTATCGCGGCCGAGCGGCTGTCCAACGAGAGCACTCCTGGCCGCACCGGCATCCCATCGTCGCCGATCAGGATCAGCCCGTCTCCGTGGCCGGTGGTCCCGATACCGTCGACCTGGTCGGCGTCAACCGCAGCCCGGCCCAGCGCCTCCCGGAGGACCGCGCAACAACTCGTCCATTGCTCCATCAAGTCCCGCTCGACCCAACCTCCCGGCCCCTCGTTGCGGGCCGCGGGCCGCACCGCCACGCCCAGCACCCGACCGTGCCCGTCGATCACCACAGCCTTGGTGCTGGTCAACCCGGCGTCCAGGCCGACCAGCGTGGAGCCCGCAGCCATCAGGTCGGGCCCGTCCCGACGCTCCCGCCCTCCACCACCCTCATGAGGCGGGCGGCGCGGGCCCCGGGATCAGGTGCTTGCCAAATGTTACGCCCGTAAACTATGCCCTGGGCGCCCGCTTCCAGCGCGTCCCGCGTGCTGGCGATCAGGACGTCTTCGTCGATCGGTGGCCCGCCCAGGGCGAGGACCGGGACCGGGCAAACCGCGACCAGTCTCCTCATCTCTTCGACTGAACCCAGGTAAGGCACCTTCACCACGTCCGCCCCAAGCTCCGCTGCCACCCGTACCCCCACCGTCAACATCTCGGCCTTTGTCCCGGGCTTGGCGAGTGGTCCCCAGTCGACGACCTCCACCACCAGGAAGATGCCGGCGCTGTGGGCGTCCTCCGCCAACCGAGCGATACCCGCCTTGTTCTCGATAAAAAACCGTCCTGAGGTGCCCATGATCAGGTTGACCGCAATCCCGTCCGCGCCCAGCCGCACGGCGTGCGCCGGAGTCACCACCAGCCGCGACTCCTCCGCGCCATAGCCCACGACGCCCTCCATCTGCATGCCGGCATGTTCGTCGATGAGCCACGTGTCACCCCGCACAATTGCCACCGGCGCCCCCGGAACCGCTAACAGTTCACCAAACCGGTGCAACAAGCCCTTCGTAATAAAGAGACCGTCCGGCTTGCACGAGATTATGACCGACAACGTCCGACCGGCGTCCTCGGAACCCGTCTGAGCACCCACCCTTGCTCCGTGTCCAAAGGCCACCACAAAGGCCCGTCCGTTCTCCCTCCCGAACAGACGCGCCAAACGTATCCGCTCTCCTGTCACTGATCCCTTCCTTCCCTTCCTGCCCTTGTTGAGATCCTTCGCCGCTCTCGCAACCCGGTCTGCGCGCCGCCTCTCCCCCGCAGGAGCCGAGCGCATCCTCTCTCCATCATTTGATCGCGCCCAGCGTCAACCCGGAGGCGAGGTTCCGCTGAGCCACCCATCCCACCAGGACGACCGGGCTGGCGGCCAACACCGCCGCCGCGCTCAGGGAACCGAGGCCCAGACCCATCGTCGTCTGAGAACTCGCTATGAACACCGGAAGAGTGGCGGCCTTGGTAGTGGTCAGCATAAGCGCCACAAAAAACTCGTTCCAACTGAAAATAAACGACAACAAACAGGCCGTTATAATGCCTGGCACGGCCAACGGGACAATCACACGCGCTAGCCCCACCAATAGTCCAGCCCCATCGACCTGCGCCGCGTCCAGCAGCTCGCCCGGGACGTCAGCGAGGTAGGCCCGCATGATCAACACGACTAACGGCAGGGCCATCGCAGTGTAGATGAACCCGAGCCCGACCCAAGTGTCCAATAAGTGCATCCTATTGTATATAACGTACAGCGGAACGATGACACCCACCACGGGCAGGAACTTCGTCGCCAAGAACCAGAACAAGATATCGCGGTTGTGTTTTGTACCTCAAACTACCAGCTTAAAGGCCGCGGGCACTCCCAGTATTGCGGCCACACACGTCGATCCCAGCACGATGACGACCGAGTTGATCAGATAGTGAACGTACCCGCTGTCTATATTGAGCCTAAAATTCGCCAGCGTGGGTTTGAACACCAACGACGGTGGCAACGTATACACCTGGGACTCGGGCTTAATCGAGTCAAGCACGAGAAGGAGCACGGGCGCAATAACGATGATACCCACCACGTACGCGACAATATTTCTTACAAGCCTACCGCCAGAACGCAAACGTCTCTTCCCCTTAGGCGAGATACGCTGCTCTGC
>PMLI01000537.1 GCA_003158835.1 Acidimicrobiaceae bacterium | reverse complement strand
TGACAGAGGTCGAGCTAGCATCGGAGGCGGTCGAGAAGGCGGGGCCTGTCCCGGTGCCGGTGCCGGTGCTGGCCGCCCAGGTTCGCCGTGCCATCGTTCTGCTGTGGCGCCAGGCCCGCCGCCAAGCTCCTTCGGAACTGACGATCACACAATTGTCCGCGCTCGCCACGGTCGTGCGGTCGGGCCCGATGGGCGTGGGCCAGTTGGCAGAGGCGGAAGCACTGCCTTCCCCGGCGGTGACCCGCCTGGCCGACAGGCTCGAGGAAGCCGGGTTCGTCACGCGCCGGCCCAACCCGGCCGACCGGCGGGGTGTGCTCTTGAGCGCGACCGCAGCCGGCAGGAAGCTGATCACCCGGCGCGAGCAAGCCAGCAATACGTGGTTGGCCGAGCGTCTGGACGCGCTGCCCCGGCGGGACCGCCTGGCGGTCCAGCGAGCCGTCCCCGCGTTGTGGGCACTGGCGGGCGAGAAGGAAGGCGACTAAGCCAGATGCGTCGCACTGGTGCTCTCGTCGGTTTCTGGGCTTCAGCAGGGGCCGGAATAGCTACCTGGGCCTGCGGTGCTGCGACCCACGAACTGGGCGTGGTGGTGTTGGGTTTCTTCCTGGGTTGCGCGGCGTTGGCTTCCGCCGCCTTTGTCCTTCTCACCGCCGTGCCTCAGCAGTCCGCCTGCCTCAAGGTCCTGTGCGGAGTCGTCGAGCATGCTCACCCCGGCGACCCGGATCTGTGCCTTGACGTCGACTCCACTGAAGTAATGGGTGTTTTTGCCATCGGCCGTGAGCTCCTCGCTTGCCTACGCGGCGGGACCGGCTTTTGCACCGGCTCGAAGGCGGGGGGGCACAAGGCCTGCCAGGTCGACGACATGGCGATCACGTGGCGATGCGCGGGACGCAGGGCGGCGCGCCGGCTGGCCCGGCAGCTGAACGCCTGGCAGTCGGCCGGGACGCCATTGCGGCTCTTATCGGCCACCGGCCGCTGCGCCATCTTGATGGAAGACGAACGCAGCTGGTTGACCTTGCCGGAGATCCGCGTCCGCACCTGAGAGGTAACGCCGGTGCCACAACGTCCCCGCCGCCGAGCTTGGTCCATCCCCCGCTCTGGACCGTGGGTCGTCGCGTAAGCTCTCCGCCATGCTCGCGAGCCTGGCGACCTTCGCAGTCGCCGCCACGCTTGTCGTCCTCCTGCCCGGGCCCGACACGCTGGTGGTCGTTCGGAACCTCGTCAAAGGCGGGCGCCGGGTCGCCCTGCGCACCGTGCTCGGGGTCCTGTCCGGCCTCACTGTTTGGGTCGTCACGGCCGTGCTCGGCGTCTCGGCCGTGCTCCGTGCCAGCCACGACGCCTACGTCGGCCTGCGGGTCGTCGGGGCCGCTTACCTCGTATACCTCGGTGTGAGGTCCCTGCGCTGGCGGGACGGCCACGGCGCTCCGTCTGGGCGCCTCCTCACCACGGGCTACACGGCCGGCCTACTCACTGACCTGCTCAATCCCAAGGTCGGCGTGTTCTTCGTCACCTTCCTCCCCGGCTTCGTGCCGCACGGGTACTCCCTGGCGTGGACGTCGCTGCTCTTCGGTGCCATCTTCGTCTTTCTCACGGGCGCCTACTTTGCCGTCCTGCTGACGGCGTCCCGGCCGGTCACCCGGTGGATGGCAAACTCCCGGGTGCGCCGCCGGATGGACCGCTGCACCGGGCTGGTGCTGATCGGCTTCGGCTTGCGCCTGGCGTTGGAACCCTGACCGCGCCGAGCCGTTCGTACCCGCCGGCCGTCGCGTCCGCTCAATCCGCTCGTACAGTGTCAACGCGTACAGTGCCAGGATCTCTGGCATGTGGGGCCAGAACAGGCCACCGAACCGATCAGGGGGATTCCCGTGGATGATGACCGAGCCCGCGTGCTGCTGCAAGCCGAGCGGAGCCGGGTAGAGGCGCTTGCCGCCGGCCTGCGTGTCGACCGTAACGCCGACCGGGCCGCGGAAGACGAGTCGACGGACTGGGGCGACCCGGCCCAGCCGCTCACGGCCGAGGGCGCCGACGACGCCGTCGCCGCCAGTGTGGAGGCACGCCTGGAGGCGATCGAGCGAGCCGAGCGGCGCCTCGCCGCCGGCACTTACGGGCGCTCGGTCCGCAGCGGCACGATTATCCCGGAAGAGCGCCTCGAAGCCGACCCCGCCGCCGAGCTCACCGTCGAGGAGGCCGCCAGCCCGCGCTGAGGCGCTTCGTCAGGGGCTAGGTGCGGCCGGCCCCTTCGAGCGCCTTGATCGCAGCCGTGCTGTCGCCGATCTGATCAACGCCGTCGGTGATGTAGGCGACCGCTGAACGCAGGACGGCCGAGTTCTTCTCCTGGACCGCCTGTATGCACTCCCCGGCACCGGCCACGTTGAAGGTCAGTGCCGCTCCCCAGTGGTAGGCCAGAGCGGGATCCGGGGGGTAGGGCGCGGTGAGGCCTTTGGAGGCGACGGCCTCGATCAGAGAGCAGCCGGCCAGGTACTGGCCCTTCGAAAAGTCGGTGCCCGCTTTTATGAAAGCAGCCAGGACCGGCTGGCCGGTGTTGCGGTACCAGGCCGACATCGCGGCCGGCGCGGATGGCGACAGCGTCGCTAGGCCGGCGGACTTCAAGTTGGCCAGAGCTGGTATGCCGGGGGCCGGCTTGGGGGGGTTGGTCGAGCTCGCCAGCGCACTGGCCGGGAAAAGAATGGCAGCCAAGGCGGCCACGCCGATGCCAGCCCGGCGCGCCGTGCGGGACCACCGCTGGCGTCGGGGCAAACGGTGCTGAGCCCGGGCTCGGTGCGAAAGAAAACGGGCCGAGTGCTGAGACCGCCGCCTGCGGCTAGTCATAGATGCCTCCCTCTCCAACAAGAGTGGACCACTCCGAAGACCACAACGTCAAGTGCAAACGGGCCAATTCGGTCGGCAGGACCTGGTTATTCTTTCCCTCTGCTCCGAATGCCGCACTGGAGCGGCGAAGCCATCACCAGGAGCGTTCAGGGCCTGGCGCGCCCTGGTTCTTCGCGGCCCACAGCTGTCCCCGGCGCCGGGCCGGTTCAGGCGGGGATGTAGGTACAGGCCGGGTCTTCAGCCAGGGGGTCTCCGGAAGAAGCGAAAGCTCGGGCCCGGGAGCCGCCGCAGTCGTCCCGGAACTCGCAGCGGCCACAGCGCCCGCCGAACTCTGCGGCCCGGACCGCCCGCAGGAGAGGGTGGTCCCGGTAGATGCCGACCGGGCCCTCGTCCCTCACATTGCCGAGCCGCAGCGGGAGGAAACCGGCCGGGTACGCCCAGCCGTCGTGGGCCACGAAGAAGATCCCTTTGCCGTCCCGGGTACCGGCGCTCGCCATTTGAGGAGGCCGGGCCGGCGGGCCCAGGAGCTCCCGGAGGAGGCAAGACTGCCGACGGTAGAGGGGCCCGAGGCCGAAAGCATCGGCCGGGGCGGTCGTGAGCGGTGCCCCCTTGCGCCAGGCCGCCACGCGGCGGCACCAGGGCCCCTCCACCGTCCGCACGGCAAAGCCGTAGTGCGAGGCTTCGAAGAGCAGGTGGGCAACGTCTTCGTTCTCCTGCCCCGACAGTTCCTGTTGGCCGCGGCCGCGGCCCACCTGTACCAGGAAGAAGACCTCCCACGATGCCGCGCCCACGTCTTTCACGATGGCGGCGATACCGGCCAGTTCACCGGCATTGGCGAGCATGACGGCCGTGTTCACCTGGACCTTGAAGCCGAGCGAGCGCAGGTGGTGGAGAGCCGCGATGGTTTCTCCGAAGTGCCCGGGGACGCCCCGGATCCCCTCATGAGTAGAGGCGGTGGCGCCGTCCAGGCTGAGCGAGACGCTACTGACACCCAGGCGGCGCATTTCCAGCAGGGAGCTTGACGTCAGGGCCGGGGTCACGCTGGGCGCCAGGGCTACCGGCAGCTCGACCTGGCGCGCCATCGCTACCAGCTCGACGAGGTCGGAGCGGCTCATCACGTCCCCGCCCGTCATGACGAGCACCGGAGGCCGGGGCCCGAAGCGGGCGAGCTGTTCGATGAGGCGGAGCCCCTCGCTCGTCGACAGCTCGTCGGGCGAGGGCGCGGGCATGGCTTCGGCGCGGCAGTGCCGGCAGGCGAGCTGGCAGGCTCGGGTGGTCTCCCAGAAGACCAGGATCGGCGCCTGGTCGAAGTTCACCTCACCACAATGGCCGCTGGCGCACCGGACGTGTCATCGCCATGGTCGGGGCTCGGGCTCAACCGGCGCTCGGGAAGCCGAAATGCCGGGTGCCAGGCGGGCGTGGGAAAATTGGGCGGTGATCCAAGTGATGTCCCGGGCGGAGATCGACGACTTCATGCACGAGCAGGTGGTGGGCCGGATCGGCTGCCATGTGGACGACCGCATCTACGTCGTTCCTGTCATCTATGCGTGGGACGGCACGTGCGCCTACGTCTACACCATCGAGGGCCAGAAGGTGAGCATGATGAGGGCGAACCCGGCCGTCTGTTTCGAGGTCGACGAGTACCTGTCCGGCGGCGGCTGGCGGAGCGTGATCATCCAGGGCACCTACGAGGAGCTGGCCGGTGAGGACGCGGGCCTGACCCTGAAGCTGCTGGCCGACCGTTTCGCCCGGCGTTCGAGCACTGGGCGCGGCCAGCGTCCCCGGGGCGAGGGCCGGGTGCCCGTGGCGTTCCGGATCCGGACCTCGGAGATCACCGGCCGCAAGGTCGAACGTTCACTGCAGGCGGGCGCGCAACGTAGCCTCGGGACCTTTCTGCTCGGCCGGCGGGCCCGGCGCACATAGCGCCGGGTGCCCTTTACCCGCCGTCGGTGGCGAAGTGCTTGGCCGCCTGGCGCAGGAACTCGAGCATCGCCTGGACGGGAGCCTGCTCGGCGATAGCCGGTCTCGTGGCTGCCCACACCTGGCGCACCGGCTGGTCGCCCTTCACGTGGCGGGCCACGACGCCGATGTGTACCGAGGGGCCCAGGGCCAGCTCGGGCACGAGCGCCACCCCGAGGCCGGCGGCCACGAACCCCTCGACGGTCGGGTACTCGTCCGCCTCCATGGCGTAGGCAGGCTGGAAGCCGGCCCGCACGCAGGCGTCGTCGACCGCCTGTTGGCAATAGTCGGGGGACGAACTAACCCGGATCCAGCGGTCATCAGCCAACATCGCGAGGTCGACGCTGCGCCGGCCCGCCAGCGGGTGCTTGCGGGGCAGCACGACGCGGAAGGGGTCCGCCAACAGGTGCCGCCGAACGAGCCCGTCGTCGGGAGCGCCGCCCGGTCCGTATGGCTCAACCGTGATGGCGAGGTCGATCGCCCCGCTACGCAGTTTGGCGATCGCCTCCTCGGGTTCGTGGACCGTGAGGTCCAGGGCGACCTTCGGGTGGAGGAGCTGGAACGCCGCCAGCGCCCCGGGAACGAGGGAGGAGCCGGCGGTAGGGAAGGCAGCGAGGCGGAGCCGCCCGATCTGGCCCGACCGCAATGCCGCCAACGCGTCTTCGGCTTCCTGGATCGCAGCCAGGATCCGTGAGGCTTGTTCGCACAACAACAATGCCGCGTCAGTCGGCCGGATACCGCGGCCGGCCGGTTCGAGCAGGAGGCACCCGGTCTCGCGCTCGAGGGCGCTGACATGCTGGCTCACGCCCGACGGGGTAAAATTGAGGGCGGCCGCGGCGGCGGACACCGAACCAAGCTCGACGACTGCCTTCAACACCTTGAGGCGGCGCACATCGAGCACGTCACTATTTAGTCACACTAAAGGACCATTCGCAACTCATCGATTGAACTTCACAGTACATGGGCCCAAGATGGGGGTATGGGTACCCGCACGACGCGTGGCACAAGTGATCCGACCAGGGGGGCTCGCTAGTGGGCTGGGTGATCGCGATCGCGGTATTGGCGCTGCTGGCGTTGGCCCCATGGTTCGCGGCCGACAGCCGGGACAACGAGGGCTGGAAGCCGCTCGCGGGCGGCGTCGGTGTCGCGCCGCGCCACGTCGTGCGGCCCTTCTCGGGCTCGCCCGGGGCCCAGGCGATTAGTCGGGCCACCACCCGGCTGGCCGGGCTGGTACATCACCCGCGACGCTCCACCGGCAGAGCGAGAGCATCTGGCCGCAACGCCCGTCCTCGCCACTGACGGGCCCGCTCCGCCACTCACAGGCTCGCTCGTCTGGGGTTTACAAATACGCCCGGTCCGACATCGGTTTCGTCAGGACTACCGCCTGCGCTACCGCGCCCCCGCGGCGCCGGCCGCTCAACCGGCGTGAAATGGGAAGGCTGCTGTGGGACTATCCAGCCATGTCCCAGCGTGTGTCGGCAGGCGTCTACTCCCAGGCGGCGCGCCTAGCTCTGCGCCGGGCCCCGTTCTTCGTCCACCCCCGGCGCCGGGCCCGGGGCCCGGGGGTGGTCGCTCCGCCTGGGGCCGGCCGTCAGGACGGGCGGTGACGGCCCTCGTAGACGGCCCTCTGGTCAGCCGGGCCGTGCCGGGCCGGCCCTGGACGGGGTGGACGCGGCTAGCGCCTCTGGCCCGTGGCCTGGTGCTCGGCGCCGGCGCCCGGGGGCGGGACGGGACCATCGAGGTCACCGACGCCGCAGGCCCCCGCCGGCTCGGTCGCGGCGACCCGCGGGCCCGGGTCACCGTGCACGACGACCGCAGCTACCTGGCCCTGTTCGGGTCCGGGTCGGTGGGACTGGGCCGGTCCTACGTGGCCGGGTGGTGGGACTGCGAAGACCTCACCACGCTGGTACGGGTGCTCTTCCGCTGGAGCACGCCCCTGCGGGGGCGGCTGGACGGGGCGGGGCGAGCCCTGGCGCCCCTGCTCGACCTCCCCGCCCGGCTGTGGGCGCCGGGGCGGGCCGACGATCTGCGCAACGTGCGGGCGCATTATGACCTGTCCAACGAGTTCTTCGAGCTCATGCTGGACGAGACCATGACCTATTCGTGCGCTGTCTTCGAGCGGGCCGGCGCGTCGTTGGCCGACGCGCAACGGGCCAAGATCGCCCGCCTGTGCACCAAGCTGGACCTGCAGCCGGGGGACCACGTAATCGAAATCGGCTCCGGCTGGGGCGGTTTCGCTGTCCATGCCGCCGGCCAGTACGGGTGCCGTGTCACCACGACCACTATTTCCGAAGCGCAGCGGGCATATGTCGCTGAAAGGGTGGCGCAGGCCGGCCTGTCGGACCGGG
The DNA here is from genome assembly GCA_003158835.1 of Acidimicrobiaceae bacterium. GTDB lineage: Bacteria > Actinomycetota > Acidimicrobiia > Acidimicrobiales > Palsa-688 > Fen-671. The sequence continues at coordinate 514 of PMLI01000537.1, read as the reverse complement.
TGCGCGTGCTCGGAGCCGACTGGCGGGACCTCCCGGCGCGGGCAGATGGCCACGGGCGTTTCGACAAGCTCGTCTCGGTCGAGATGATCGAGGCCGTCGACTGGCGTCGCCACGACGAGTTCCTGGGCGCGTGCGGGGAGTTACTGCGTGACGAGGGGCTCGCCGTCCTGCAAGCGATCGTCATCGACGACCGGAGCTTCGAAAGGGCCAAGCGACACCAGGACTTCGTGCGGCGTATGGTCTTCCCGGGCGGCTGCATACCCTCGGTGCAATCCATCGTCTCCTCGTTGGCGAGGGCGTCCGACCTGCGCGTGGTCGACCTGGAGGACATCGGCCGGCACTATGCCCAGACGCTCAAGCTCTGGGCTCGTAACCTCTCCGATAACGCCGAGGCGGTCGAGCGGATGGGTGTGAGCAACGAGCTGCGCCGGTTGTGGGCCCTGTACCTTGCCTACTGCGAAGCTTCGTTCTTGGAACGCCACGTCAGCGATGTCCAGCTCGTCCTGGCCAAGCC
>PMLI01000250.1 GCA_003158835.1 Acidimicrobiaceae bacterium | reverse complement strand
CGCGGCCGGCTGGTAACGGCCGGGCGTGCCCCGCACGGCCCGCCCTCCCTGGTCAGGTACCGCCGACGATCTCGAGGCCGGCCGTGGCGGCATTGTCCAGTGTGTCGTCGATGAGGATGGGGCGCAGGCCGCTCCCCGACAGCATCGATGCCGCCATGGCGGCCCTGTAACCCCCGGCGCAGTGCACCCATAACTCCTGGTCCGCCGGCAGGGCCGGCACAGCCGAGGGCACGTCAGGCACCGGGACATTGCGAGCGCCCGTAATATGCCCGCCCCGCCACTCGTACGCGAAACGCACGTCCAGGACGCTCGGGAAGGGTTCCTGACGGCACCGCTGCGCCAGCTGGTGGAAGTCTCCCACCTCGTAATGACCGCCCTCATCGGGGGCCAGCGACTCGATGAAGTCGTCGAGCGCCCACCCGGCCAGAGCTTCCCGGCCGATGCTGGCCAGAAGGCGGCGCGCCTCGGTCACCTCGTCGAGGTCCGGGGACACCAGGGCGACGGGCGTCGTGAACGGGAGGAGCCAGCCGAGGTAAACGGGGAAACTGGGCCCGAGCTCGATGTTGAGGGCGCCCCTGCGGTGGGCACGGCCAAAATCACGGCGGCCGCGGATATCGACGAGGGCGATGCCCTCGCCTTCGAGCCCTCTCAGCGCGGCCGGCCCCAGCACCGGCACGGGGGCCGGGCCGGGTTCTGGCGCGCCGGCCCGGTTGAGGGGCGCCATATGCCGGTAGTACGCCGGGACGGGGAGGGCGTCGCGGCCCACGCTCGCCACGAATGCCTCCAACCCGAGCCGGGCGGCCGGGTTGTGCCCACGCGCGGCCGCGATCGTGAGCTCGCCGACAAGCCCGGGAGCGTCGAGCCCGGCCCCGTCCGGCCCGCTCGAGCAGAAGCTCCCGAAACCGTGGGTGGGGAGCACGCCGGTGCCGGGCGGGAGCTCGTCCAACAACCGTCGCACCGAACGCCATTGAGCGGCCGCCAGCTCCGCCGCCAGCTCGGCGCCGAGGAGGTCGGTCCGACCCGTGGCCCCCGCCAGCAGAGACCCCCCCGTCAGGACAACCTTGTGACCCTNNTGGCTGTCCTCGAACAGGTAGCTGAGGTGGTGAGGAGTGTGGCCCGGAGTGGCGAGCACGGTCATGGCCAGTCCTCCGACGGCGCGGACGTCCCCTTCGTCCAGCGCATCGGTTTCCGCCGCGAACCTGACCGGCTCCCCGGCCGGGATCCCGTAAGCGGTACCCGCCCTGCGGGCCAGGGCCAGGCCGCCGCTGACGTAGTCGTTGTGAATATGAGTCTCGAGCACCAGGGCGATCTCGATGCCAAGCCCGGCCGCCGTCGCCAGGTAAGGGGCGGGATCGCGCTGAGCATCGATAACGGCACCGACCCTGCCGTCGTGGACCAGGTAGCTACGGTCGCCGAGCCCGGGCGCGTCGTAGGCGACGACATGGATCTGATCGGTCCGAGGGGTCATGTCGTCCACTTTGCCTCACGGCGGAGCCCCTGGCAGGCTGGATGGCCTTGACGGCACGGCCGCCCTTTTTCAGCCACGGGATGGGCCTTGGGGCCGTCCCCCCCGACTGGCCGCCACTGCGGACCGAGGAAGTGCGCCGGCTGCTCGGGCGCCTCTCCCGCTTGGGGGGCCCGTCAGCGGCCGGCATCAGCTGGCACAGCCCTCGCCCGTTCTCCGCCGCCGCCGTCGTCTCCCTGCCGGGCGCGGGCGGGGAACCCCGCCGTCTCGTGGTGAAGCGCCACCATGCGGCGGTGCGGACCGCGACCAGCCTGGAGGACGAGCACCATTTCATGCGGTACCTCGAGGACCACGCGATGGCCGTCCCCAGGGTCATCGACGACGATGGGCGCTCGGCCTGGCCAGAAGGCGACTTCGTCTACGAGGTCCAGGAGATGCTCGACGGGCAGGACCTCTACCGGGACGCGCTGTCGTGGACACCGTTCTTCTCGGTCGGCCATGCCGCGGCCGCGGGACGCGCCTTGGCCCATCTCCACCTAGCCAGCCAGGGCTACACGGCCCCGGCCCGGTCCCCGGCGCCGCTCAACGCTTCATGTGCCATCATCAGCTCCGGCGACCCCATCGCAGCGGCCGCCGCCCTGGCCGAAGCGCGGCCCGGTCTGGGCGACTTCCTCCGCCACCGTCCCTGGCGCCAGGAACTCTCGAGGGGGCTCGGCCCCTTGCAAGCGCAGTTCTTGCCGTTCGCGGGCTTGCTCTCGCCGTTGTGGGCCCACAACGACTGGCATCCCTCCAACCTGCTGTGGTCGGGGGGCGGGCCGGCCGCGCAGGTCGCGGGCATCCTCGACTTCGGCCTGAGCAACCTGACCACGGCCTGCTACGACCTCGCCACCGCGGTCGAACGCTCTGCCATCGGCTGGCTCGAACCCGCCCGCGGCCGCCCCGTGCGCACTGACCTCGTCAAGGCGGTCCTGGACGGGTACCGCTCGGTCCGCCCGCTGCTCCCCGCCGAAGCGGCCGCCCTCCCCTACCTCCTGCCTGTCGTCCACGTCGATTACGCCCTGTCGGAGGTCGAGTACTTCCACGCCGTCGTGCGCTCACCGGCCAACGCCATGCTCGCCTACGGCGACTATCTGCTCGGCCACCTGGAATGGTTCAGCTCCCCGGAGGGCCTGCGGCTCTGTTCGTACGTCGAGCGGGAACTTGCTCAGCTACGGTGACGCCGGCGCCCCACTACGGCGCCGATAGCGGGCGCCACCACGAGCCAAAGGGCGATGGTCAGGACCATGGAGGTCAGGTAACCGAAGGGCTTCACACCGGTGTCATCGCTCGTGGCGCCGGCAAAGAGCATCAGGGCCCAGGCGCTCACGAAGAAGAACACCCCGGCGGCGGGAAGCCTGGCGTAAGCCCTCAATGCGGTTCAGCCCTGACCGGTAGCGGCTCAGCCCTACCAGGCCGCCGGAGCTTGCAGGCCTGCCAAGCAGCATTGAACGGTTTGGGGCGCGGACATGGCCGACCCGACTTCCTCTACGAAACCGTGCCGGTTCACCATCATCACTACTCTAGAGGGGAACCGGTCGCCACCGCCCGTTGAGGGCTCCGCCTCGACGAGCCAGCCCGCTTCGAGCTGCAGCCCGGCCAGATCCTCTCCGGCAAGCTCGGGGTAACGCTCGGCCCGGAAGGCGGTGGCGGCGCCCGGACCGACTGTTCGGAAAGTCCAATATCCTCACCCCCCTCTTAGTATGAGGGCCTATGGGGACGGCTACCACGCAGCTTTGCCTGCGCCTGCGCTCGGACGACACCGTAGGCGTCATGATCGGCGCCCTGCCCACCGGGGCCGAGCTCATTGTCGGCGACCTAGTGGTGAACCTGCGCAATGACGTGCCTGCGGGCCACAAGGTCGCATTGGTGGACGTGTCCGCCGGCGACCAGGTGCGCAAGTACGGCCAGGTCATCGGCGTAGCCACCCGTCCCATCCGGGCCGGGGAACATGTCCACACCCATAACCTGGCGTTCGCGGACTTCGGCCGTGATTACGCCTTCGGCCAGGACCTGAGAGATGCCAAGGGCGCTCCCATGGGGCCCAGCGCCACCTTCAAGGGCATAGTCCGGGCCGACGGGCAGGTGGCGACCAGGAACTACATAGGCATCCTGACTTCGGTCAACTGTTCGGCGACCGTGGCCCGGATGGTGGCAGGCCAGTTCGGCGAGGGCTCGGAGCTCCTGGCCGCCTACCCCAACGTGGACGGCGTGGTAGCCCTGACCCACGGCTCGGGTTGCGGGATGGTCGGCGCGGGCGAGGGCTTCGAGCTCCTGCGCCGGACCTTGAGCGGATATGCCCGGCACCCCAACTTCGCCGCTTTGCTGGTGATCGGCCTGGGTTGCGAGGTCAACCAGGTCCGGGCCCTGACCGAGGGCTTCGACCTGGCAAAGAGCACACCGCTGCTGCCCATGACCATCCAGGACATGGGCGGGACGAGGGCAACCGTGCGCGCCGCTACCGCCCGCATCCACGAACTGGCCGGAGAGGTCAACAACGTGGCCCGCACCGAAGTCCCGGCCCGAGAGCTGGTCCTGGGGCTCGAATGCGGCGGGTCCGATGCCTATTCGGGCATTTCGGCCAACCCGGCGTTAGGGGTCGCGGCCGACCTACTGGTACAGCAGGGCGGCACCGCCGTGCTGGGCGAGACGCCGGAGATCTACGGCGCCGAGCACCTTCTGACCCGCCGCGCGACCAGCCGGGAGGTCGGGGAAAGGCTGGTGGAGAGGATCGAGTGGTGGGAGCGCTACGTGAAGAGTTGTGGCGCCAGCCTCGACAACAACCCTTCGCCGGGCAACAAGGAAGGTGGCCTCACGACCATCCTGGAAAAATCCCTCGGCGCCGTGGCCAAAGGGGGCAGCAGCCCGCTGATGGCGGTCTACGAGTACGCCGAACGGGTCAGCGCCAAGGGCTTTGTTTTCATGGACACGCCCGGCTACGACCCCGTATCGGTGACCGGGATGGTGGCGGGCGGGGCCAACGTGGTCTGTTTCACCACCGGGAGAGGGTCGGTGTTCGGCTCCAAGCCGGCGCCGTGCTTGAAGCTGGCCACCAACACCGATGTCTACCGGCGCATGTCCGAAGACATGGACCTCAACTGCGGGACCATCGTCGACGGCACGCGCCGCGTCGAGGAGGTGGGCCGGGAAATCTTCGAGCTCGTGCTGGCGGTGGCATCGGGGCAACGGACCAAGAGCGAGGAGCTGGGCTTCGGGGACGAAGAGTTCACTCCCTGGCAGCTCGGGGCCGTGCTCTAACTCACCCGGGGCCTGGCCAAAAACTGAGACGGGCGGGCGCGGCCCGCGCCAGGCCCCGCTGCCGTCAGAGGCGGCCGCCCAGCAGAGTCAGGTCGCCCGCGCTGAGGCGGTCGCCCGCCGAGTTCCTCTGGTGCCAGTAGGGGTACAGGAGCGGGACGGCACTCACCTCGTCGAGGCGCTGGCGGGCCGCCTCGTCGAGGGACCACGTCGACGAGGCCAGATTGTCTGCGAGCTGCTCACCCGAGCGCGCCCCCACGATGAGGGAAGTGACGGCGGGCCGGCCGAGAAGGAAGGCCAGAGCCGTCTGGGCCGGGCTGTGGCCGTGCTCGCCTGCCACCTCGACCAGCGTCTCGATGATCTTGTACATCAGTTCCTCGTCATAGATGGGGGGCTCGCGCCAGTCGGTCGTATGACGTGAACCCGCAGGTGCGCTGTGGTCACGGCCGTACTTGCCGCTGAGCAGGCCGCCCGCCAGCGGGCTCCACACCAGGATGCCGACCTGCTCGTCCACCGATAGCGGGACGAGCTCGTACTCGGCCTCGCGGTGCAGCAAGGAGTAGTAGATCTGCTGGCTGACGTAGCGCTCCAAGCCCAAGCGCTCGGACGTGCCGAGGGCCTTCATAACGTGCCAGGCGGAGTGGTTGGAGCACCCGACGTAGCGGACCTTGCCGTCGCGGACGAGAGTGTCGAGGGTGTCGAGGATCTCCTCGACCGGCGTCTGGCCGTCCCGCTCGTGCACCTGGTACAGGTCGATGTGGTCGGTGCGCAG
>PMLI01000337.1 GCA_003158835.1 Acidimicrobiaceae bacterium | reverse complement strand
TGATTTCCGTTGCCACCGTACTGGGCGACGACCACCGGCACGGCCAGGACCGCCACGACGGACGGCCCACGTCGGACGAGGCGGGCCACCCCTTCTACGGCTCCTGGTTCGGCAGCGGCATCAGTTGGGACAGCGTCGTCCTCCGGGCTGCCAGTGCCAGCGCCGGGGCCGAAGCACCGACGCGTCTCGAGTGCAGCCCGCGCTACCGGTCGGGCCAACCCATTAGGCAGGTATTGCGGTTATCGACCGCGCTGCGCCGGCCGGAGCGGGAAGCGACCACGGCGACGGTGGCGATCGGCGACTTCGTGGAAGAGGTTGTGCTGGCCCACGATGGCCGGGATTTCGGCGAGCTGAGCGCCACCCTGGCGGTGCCGGAGATGGCAGGGCCAACCCCGGCGACGGTCACCATTGACGGTGAGACGACGCACCACCTGCTGGCGCCGGGCCGCAAGTGGACCGTGCACCTGGTCCCTCATGTCCATCTGGACCTCGGCTTCACGGACTATCAGGGCAAGGTGCTGGAGCTCCACAGCCGCAACCTGGAACGCGCCATCGAGGCGCTGGGCCGGGACCCGGGCTTCAAGTTCACCATCGACGGGTCGGCGATCGTCAGCGACTTCCTGGCCACCCGGAGCCCGGAGGCGGCCGCGCCCGTGATCGCCGCTCTGCGGGCCGGCTCCCTGGGCGTCAACGCCTTCCACAGTTTGTTCCTGGCCGGCCTGGCGAGCCTGGAAGAGTGCTTCCGGGCCACGTACAACACGGCGGCGCTGAGATCCTCCTACCAGGTGCGGGCGGATGTGGCGCACCTCACCGACGTGCCCTCCTATCCGGTCTCCCTGCCGTCAGTGCTGGCTCACCTGGGCATCGAAGCCTTCGCCGGCATCGTCAACCACGCCCGGGCCGCAACCGCGGACAGTGACCTGGAACACCTGTCGTCGCCGGTGATGTGGGAAGGCATCGACGGGTCCCGCATCCTCACGTTCTTTGTCGACTCCTATTCCCAGTTGCGTTTCCTGGCCGCCGACCCCCAGACGCTCGGGGGGGCCGAGCGCTCCCTGGACCAGTTCATCGAGCGGTACGAACGGGCTGATTATGTGCCGTCCGACCTCTTGGTCCTGGGGGCCCACGCCGACAACGAGGACCTCGGTGACGGCGATGCCAACTTTGTCAGCCGTTGGAACGAGGTTTATGCCTATCCGCGCCTGGCCATCTCGACGTTGGGGGACTACTTCGACACGGTGCGCCCTCTGGCCGACAGGCTCCCGGTCTGGCGCGGGGACGGCGGGAGCTTCTGGGAGGACGGCGTCGGTACCGGGGCCGCAATCGAAGCGATGTACCGGAGAGCCCAAATGTTGGTGCCGGTGGCCGAAAACCTGGCCGCCCTGATGGCGTGGACAGGTACCAGCCACGGCCCGGACCGCGCCGCGTTGGACGCGGCCTGGGACGGGCTCCTCATCGGCTGCGAGCACACCTGGACCTGGGCGCATTGGGTCTCGCACCCCCGGGGCAGCCAGGGCCCGGACCAGCTCGATTGGAAGCGTCACCAGGTCCACAAGGCATGGCGGACCGGTACCGACGAGTCCCGGCGGGCTCTGAGCCAGCTGGCCGAACAAGTCACCACCAGCGGCATCGAACTGATCGTGTACAACGCCCTCAGCTGGGCTCGCGACGTGGACGTCGAGGTGGAGATGCCGGCCGGACAGGTACTGGCCCTGGGCGAGGAGCAGTTACCGTTCGAAGTTCTCGACGATATAGGCGGTTCTCAGCACGTGCGGCTCACGGTCCCCGACCTGCCGGCTCTGGGCTATGGCACCGTACGGGCCGAAGTGCCGGCCACGGCGGGCACAAACTACTTCGCCGTCCCATCCTGGCCCGCCGGTCCCCGCTGGTCCGCGCCCGCCGCCACCGCCGCCGGAGGCACCGGCACCGGCACCGTCGAAAGTGAACGCTGGACCGTGGCTCTCGACGAGGCCGGCTTGGTCCGGGGGTTGTGGCACCGGCCGTCGGGGCGCCAGCTCCTGGACCCCGGCTCGCCATGGCCCCTGGCGTGCGTGCTGTACGCGACGGACGAGAAGCTTGACGGTGACTGGGAAGTCACGCCCTACCCATCGCTGGAGCGCGCCGCGCCCGGCGCTTCCTGGCGGGACGGTGGACGGGGGCGCCCCCAGACGGTACTCGACGACCGCAGGCCCTTGTCCCGACGCTACGAACCGGCGATCTACCCGGCCCGCATGCACGGCCAGGGTGCCGTGCGCACCTACGACGGCTGGCGGTTCAACGCCGTCGGCGAGGGCCCCAGCCTGCCCGCGGTGGCCGTGTCGGTCCTCGTGCGGGACGGGACTGACACCGTCGAGGTGTCCGTCCGCTTGCACAAGGAGTACCGCCTGGCCAAGGAGTCGGTCTATGTCGCATTCGGTTTTGCCCTCGACGACCCCGTCGTGCGCTATGACCGCCAGCTGGGTTGGGTCGACCCCGCTCGAGACCATTCCCCTGGTTCGTGTACCGAATGGTTCACGACCCAGCACGGTGTCGTGCTCTCCTCCGGCCAGGACGGGGCGGCCGTGGCCTGGAGCTCGTCCGAAGCGCCCCTGTTCAGCATCGGTGACATCGTCCGGGGCCGGTGGCCGGACACATTCGAGGTCGGGAACGGCTACCTGTTCTCCTGGTTGATGAACAATCACTGGCCCGTCAACACCGCACCGGCGCAGGAGGGCCCGCTGGCGGTACGGTTCGCCTTTACGTCCATGCCGGCGTTCGACCCCGCCCGGTCGTCACGGCTGGGCCGGGAGCTGCGGGTGCCGGCCGCGGCCTCGTGGTTGACCCCGCTCGACAAGGCCGACAACGGCGCCCGTCGCCTCCCGGCCGGGCGCCATCCTCTGGTCGACCTTGGAGCACCGCAGACCGTCCAGGTAACGGTGGCAACGGCTCGAGACGGCCGTAGCTTGCTGCTGCGGGTGCAGGACCTGACCGGTCAACCCCAGCGGGTGCGCCTGCACCACCCCTCCGGCCCGGCCGGTGCGGCCACGCTCGCCTACGGCGACGAGCGGCCGGTGCGCCCCCTCGAGGTCGATAATGAAGGGTGGTTCGAATTACTGCTGGGAGCGTGGTCGGTGGCCACCGTGCTGGTGCACCGGTAGCAACTTGCCATTCTGCCTGACAACCTGACCGACAACCTGACCGGGTCGGGTAGAGCGCTGGCGCGGT
>PMLI01000603.1 GCA_003158835.1 Acidimicrobiaceae bacterium | reverse complement strand
TGGTTCTGGGATAGAAGAAACTTCAGCGAGGAGACTCGCAGGAACCTGGTCGCCAACCTCAGCCGGGTTGGCAAGATCGGCGAGGCTATGGGCGTCAACATCGCCTTGGAAGGGCATGTCAATGTGACGGCGCGTTCTGGTCCTGTTGCGGCGGAGATCATCCGTGAAGCCGGCTCGAGCGCGCTAAGGGTCCATTTGGATCCCGTGAATTGGATGACCCTAGACGAGTGTTACGACAGCACTAGCTTCCTTGAGTCGCTGTTTGATGCCGTCGGCTCTCTTGCCGGAAGTTGCCACGCAAAAGACGCCGCCGTGCGCGACGAACTCATCACCCGCGTAGTCGAGTGCCCTCCCGGCGATGGCTGTCTGGATTATCCCACTTTTATGAGGTTGGCGAGTGAGCTCGGTCCAAACCAGTGGATGGTTATCGAGCACCTTCCTCTCGACGCCTTGGCAGCGGCGAAGCAGTACGTTGAGCGCGCCGTCGGCACGGCCGTTGCCACTCGTTGAAGCGTTCGTCACCGGATGGTCCGGCTCTCCCGGGGCCGGCGCTGCGTTGTCAGCCTCACCTAGTGGTGCCGGGACGGACAACGGTAACACTAGGTGGGCCCGCCGGCGGCCCGGGTAACGGCAAGCCCGTCTCAGATGAGGAGCGGGCCTGCGGGGACAGGGGCTAAGGTTTGGCGCGGCCCGGGCCCGTGGGCGCGTTTTCGCCCTTGCTCCCAAGGTCGTGCCCAGCGCCGGGATCTGAGGTGTTCTTGATGGCAGCAGACTGCTGTTCGGCCCAGAGCCGGCTCAACATGGTCCGCGCGTCCCTGAAATGGTGACGCAGCGCGCGTACCACGGCCGCTTGGTCGCGCCTTTGGAGAGCTTCCAGAATGGGGTCGTGCAGATGAGCCGACCACAGCAGGTCCGAGCCAGGCACGACGAGCGTTATGTAGGTCCGCGAGAACGGCTCGAGCGAGCTCCACAGGCGCTTCAGGGTTGCGTTGCCGGCCAGCTGTATGAGCCGTCCGTGAAAACCCGCGTCCGCGGTGGCGACCGCATGACGGTCACCGGCGCCTGCTGCCTCGCGCATTTGCTTGGCAAGATCGCAGAGGTCGTTCAGATCAGCATCGGTGATCCTGGAGATCCATAGGCGAGCGCCCAGAACCTCGAGGTCGGTGCGCACGACATATGCTTCGACGAGCTCGTGCAGGTCCGGTTGACGGACGCGTGTCCCGCGGAACGGTGTGATCTCCACCACGCCGAGCGCCTCTAGACCGCGCAATGCCTCTCGGATAGGTGCCTGGCTCGTACCGAACTCCCGCGCCACGCGAGTTTCTACGATCCTGGAGTCCGGGGGGTAGCTCCCATCCATGATCCGTTGGAGCAGCCTCTCTTTGGCGTACTCCGCCAGGACGCCGCGGGTGAGCATGCCTCCTTCCGAGTTCGAGGTGGCCATCTACACCATCCTGGTCTTGCGCGGCATGCGCCTGAGTGCGAGTGCCATATGAACGACGGCCAGTTTAGTAGCTTGACAAACCCACCCGCTGCCATGAGAGATGCTCGGCCTCGGGGTCGTGCTCCCGACAACCGCCGGCCCACCGTTGGGGCCCCCGTGGCCGTCAGGTAGGCGGCCTGCCGTCATCGACGCAGAACCGTCGGGCCCACCCGGAGCCACCCGATGGCACCGTTGCCGACCGTGCTATTCCACCGCAGGCACGACCTACCTGCACCAGTTGCATCAGCCGGCGCCCAAGCGCGACGAACTCAGCGCAGAGCACGCACGTGGTTCGCTTATCCCGTGGTCACCACATCCCGTAGCGGGGCCCTAACTTAGGGAGTCACACCGCCGGGGCGACATCTGGGTCAGGAGTAATCACGTCCCGCACGAGAGCCGACAGCTCGTTGCAGGCGCGCATGAACTGTCGAAGTGTGCGGAGGGTGGGACCGTAGGAGTCGAAGCCTTCCCGGGACAGGCCGCCTTCGTCGTAAGCCTTGCGGAACTCGGCGAAGCGCTTCGTCAGGTCGGCGACGATCGCGGGGTCCACGGGCCGATCGATCAACGACTCAACGGGAATGTCACTGGCGTTGATCCGCACCTGCCAAGCATGCGGCGGAGATATGACGACGTCGCCGCCGACGAGCTCACTCCAATGAAAATGGTTGCGAAACGCCGCCGACAGGAGACGAGTACGGTAACCCCGCTCCGAAAAGATCCCGTAGGCCTTCTTGAACACGGCCACCCCGGCCCATTCAAGATAGCCCGGGTTGGTGAGAATGCCTAGTTTATCGGCGACGACCTTCAGCCAATCATCGAGCCGGTCGACCATGATGGTACAGACCGGCCCCATGTTGACGGTGTCCTTACCATCCACCTCTCTCCGCCGCAGGCCCCTTTCGACGGCCTCGGCCACCAGCACGGCCTGGGAAACTGTGAAGCTGACCGTGGCGTTTATGCTGATCCCAAGGTAGGTGGCCTCCTCGATCGCCTCTATCCCCGCCGCCGTAGCAGGGATCTTCACGATCATGTTCTCGGCGAGCCCGTTGAAATGGGCCGCCTGGTCAAGAATNNCGAATGGACAGCCGCCCGTTACGCCCTTTGGAGTCCTCGAACGCAGGGATGAGCATGCGGGCCGCGTTCGTGGACACCTCCTCTACGAGCGTCCAGGCCAGCCGGTCCTCGCTGGCAGTGGGGTTCTCCTTTGCCAACTCCGCCAGCCGCGGCATCCACGTCTCCATTTCTTGGCGGACGACGCTCAAGGCAATGACGGGGTTGCAGGTCGCGCCCACTGCCCCGTTCTCGATGGCGTAACTGAGTTCTGACACTGACGCAGAATCATTCCAAAGACACGTCGGGGTCGTCAGGCTCATCTGATGAAGAGGACTGTCGAAGCCTCCGGCCTTAGTACTCTCGCTTACGTTCACGTTCACCATCTCCTTAGGCGATCTGATCTCTAGTCCTACTATCGACATCCTTCACGGGCGGTAACCCATTCGCCGGGAAACCTCGGCAGCCGACGCTGTGACCAGCTTCACGGCCCGCTCCCGACCGCCTTTGTCCAAGATCTTCGATCGCAGGCCACCGATCGACAGAGCCGCTTTGACGTGGCCGGTGTGATCGAAGACCGGTGCGCCGATCGAGGTGATCCCCAAGGTGACGTCCTCGTCGCTGACGGAGTAGCCAAGGTGCCTGGTCTCTTCCAGCAGAGCCACGATAGAAGACTTGCTCGTCGGCGTGCGAGGCGTCATCGCCTCCAACTTGACCTTGGAGAAGTACTCGTCCCAGTATTCGCGCGGCTCGTAGGCGAGCAATGCTCGGGGGCCGCCCCCCAGGTGCAGGGGCAACGAACCTCCAAGCTGCAAGGCCATGGCGCGGATATGTAGACCCTCGATCCGGTCTATGCACACTGCGTCATACTGACGACGGATAACGAGGTAGACGGTCTCTTCCAGTGCTCTATGGAGCACGTCCATCAACGGCGCCGCCGTCTCCCGCACGTCGAACCGCACGCCGACCAGAGACCCCAGGCGGAAGAGCCCCAGGCCCAGCCGGTAAGTGCCGGGGCGGGGCCCCTCTTCGATGTAGTCGAGCGTCATGAGGTCCTGGACGAGCCGGTACACGGTGGGCCTCGGCTCGCCCAACTTTTGCGCGAGTGCCGGCGCGGTGCTGTCGGGAGATTCGGCCAGGGCCTCCAAGAGCCTGGCCGCTTTACCCAGCACCTTCACCTTCGGGGAGGCCATTTATTTATCCTATGCCCAGCGCGGCCAACCTGTCCACATGATAGATACTCGTCCACATCGCAAGCCAGTCCGAGAGCACTCCGCCCTTTCAGAAGCCGGTGCCACCGGTACCTAGGTCCGGCTCCGCGGTGGCGCGACCTCAGAGCCAGAGGTCGCGCTCGAGCACCTGCACGAAAGGGCTGCTTTCCTTTTTGCCACAACGATCTGGGCCCGTAATCGACGCAGGTGCCTGGAGGCCCGCGACCACCGAATCTCCCCGTTAGGCCGGCCTCACCCCTGGCCAAAACTTGACCGCGGGCACCTTTGGCGTCTACACTACGGAATAGTGACCGCAATGTGGACGGTGCTCATGGTACAGCCGACCCGGCGCCCGCTTCCTCGCTCCGTGCTGGGGTCGCCCCAAGACGCGAGCCACCAGTGCCGCCCGTCAAGCGCAGCGCCGACGTTATACCCACACCTACCGTCCTCGGAACCGTAGGGAGCTACCTCGATGAGGACCCGTCCGCTGAGGAAATTACGGTTGGCCATTATCGGTCCCGGCTTCATCGCCTCGGTCCACATGTGCGCCCGGCGCACAGAGCACGGGGCCCGCAAGAGGAACCAGACGTGACTACCATGGAGCGGGAAGACCCGTTTGCGCTCACGGGAAGGTGCGCGGTCGTTACCGGGTGCTCGCGCGGTATCGGTGCCGCGATTAGCATCGCACTGGCCCGCACCGGCGCAGATGTTGCCGGGGTGTACCGACGGGATGCCGACGGTGCACGCCAGGTAATGGAGCGAGTGGGCAGCTATGGGCGAAGGGGCATAGCCTTCCAGTGCGACACCGGTGATCGCGA
>PMLI01000284.1 GCA_003158835.1 Acidimicrobiaceae bacterium | reverse complement strand
GGTTCCTGCGCACCGAGACCGGCGAGGAGCTGCTGGCCGAACAACCCATCCACTTCTGGTGGCCGGGGCCGCGCAATTTCACTTCCCGGGGCAACGGCTACCAGCGGCTCGAACAGTGCTTCGCCGCCTACGAGGGCGAGCGGCTTTTCGGCCTCGGCCAGCACACCCACGGCCGGTTGGACCAAAAGGGCCTCGTGATCGACCTGGTCCAGCGCAACGCCGAGGTCTCCGTGCCCTTTGTCGTCTCCAGCCGGGGCTACGGCCTGCTCTGGAACAACCCGGCCGTGGGCCGGGTTGAGCTCGGGGCCGGCGCCACCCGCTGGGTCTCTGACAGCGCCCGCCAGATCGACTACTGGGTCACGGCCGGCTCCCCGGCCCAGATCGCCGCCCGTTACGCCGACGTGACCGGCCACGCCCCCCTTCTGCCCGAGTGGGCGGCCGGTTTCTGGCAGTCCAAGCTCCGCTACCGCACCCAGGAGGAGCTGCTCGAGGTGGCCCGGGAGTACCATCGCCGTGGCCTGCCCCTGTCGGTCATCGTCTCCGACTTCTTCCACTGGACCCAGCTCGGGGACTGGCGCTTCGAGCCCAGCGAGTGGCCCGCCCCCCAGGCCATGGTGGACGAGCTCTCGGCCATGGGCGTCCGGCTCATGGTCTCGGTGTGGCCCTCGGTGAGCCTGCTGTCGGCCAATTACCAGCCCATGCTCGACGCCGGTTATCTCATCGCCAGCGAAGCGGGGCCGCCTCACCACGCCGACTGGCCCGACCGGGGCTCGGCCGTGCGCCTGCCGGTCTCCTTTTACGACTCCTCCAACCCCGACGCCCGCCGCTATCTCTGGGAGCAGCTACGGGCCAATTACTACGGCTACGGCATCAAGGTCTTCTGGCTGGACGCCTGCGAGCCCGAGATAAGGCCCGGCCACGTCGACAACCTGCGCCTGGCAGCCGGCCCGGGGGCCGAGGTGCTCAACCGCTACCCCGCCGACCACGCCCGGGCCGTCTATGAGGGCATGCACTCGGTCGGCGAGACCGAGGTGGTCAGCCTGGTCCGCTCGGCGTGGGCCGGTAGCCAGCGCTGGGGGGCGGCCCTGTGGTCGGGCGACATCCCCGCCACCTTCGAGTCCCTGACGGCCCAGGTCCGGGCCGGGCTCAACGTCGCCCTCTCGGGCATCCCATGGTGGACCACCGACATCGGCGGGTTCCACGGGGGCGACCCCTCGAGCCCTACCTACCAGGAGCTCATGGTGCGCTGGTTCCAGTACGGCGTGTGGTGCCCCCTGTTCAGGTTGCACGGTGACCGATTGCCCCGGAGCCCTCTCTCTCAGGCGATGTCGGGCGGCCCCAACGAGGTGTGGTCCTACGGCGAGGACGTGTACGAGATCCTGGCCGGCGTCCTGCGCCTCCGGGAGCGCATCAAGCCCTACGTGCTAGAACAGATGGCCGTGGCTTCCAATGAAGGGGTGCCGCCGATGCGACCGCTGTGGTTCGACTTCCCCGACGACCCCGACGCCTGGGCCATCGATGACCAGTTCTGCTTCGGCCCCTCGGTGCTCGTCGCGCCCGTCACCGAGCTCGGCACCCGCTCCCGGCGCGTCTACCTGCCTGCCGGTGCCACCTGGACGAGCCCCTGGACCGAGGAGACCGTCGCCGGCGGGAGCTGGGTCGATGCCGATGCCCCGCTCGAGCGCATCCCCGTGTTCCTGCGCGACGGCGCTCAGTTGCCGGTCCGCTGACCGGCAGCCGGAGCAAGGAGCACGGTCGGTGCCAGGGACCACATCGGGGGCCGTAACGGTACGCCGCGGGCAGCCCCGTCGCCAGCCGCCGTCTCCCGGTGGCGGGCACGGGGTGTGGCTGCGGACGATAACCAGGGGCAAGCAATGGATGTTCCTGCTGCCGGCCATCGTCTACTTGCTGGCGCTCTTCGTCTATCCCATCGCCTACAACCTCCTGCTGAGCGTTCGCCAGTCCAGCGTGATCGGGCTCCTGCAGAACACGGCCAGCTTCGTCGGCATCACCAACTACCGGGTGGCAGTGACAAACCCGGCCCTGCCGGGCGTTATCGCCCACACGGCGATCTTCATGGCCGGCTCCCTGGTGGTGCAGTTCGGGGTCGGTTTCCTGTTGGCCGTGTTTTTCTCCCAGCGCTTCCCTCTGAGCGGCCTGTTGAGATCCCTGATCCTCATACCCTGGCTGCTGCCCGGTGTGGTCACCGGGCTCATCCTGCGGCTGATGTTCGACCCGAACAGCGGCATGATCAACCAGGTCCTCTCGGACGTGGGTTTGATCCACTCGCCGATCGAGTGGCTCACCGATACGCACCTGGCGCTGCCCGTCGTCGTGCTGGCGAACATCTGGATCGGGATCCCGTTCAACATGCTGCTACTGCACGGAGGGCTCCAGGACATACCCAAGGAACTGTACGAGGCCGCCCGGGTCGACGGGGCCGGACGACTGCGGACTTTCCGGTCGATCACCGTGCCTGTGATGCGACCCGTGATCGCCGTCGTGCTGGTGCTCGGCTTCATCTACACGCTCAAGGCGTTCGACATCGTGATCATCCTCACCGGCGGGGGGCCGATAAACGCCACCCAGCTGCTGTCCACCTGGACGTACACGCTCTCGTTCACCAACCTCGATTTCGGCCAGGGCGCCGCCGTCGGCACGATAATGATGCTGATTTCCCTCGTCTGCGCCTTGGCGTACGTGCGTAGCTACCGGGGAGAACTGCGACGATGAGCACCAGGCACTCCTCTCGTCGCGCCGCCGCCATCTCCGGGCTCAACCTCGCCGCCGGGCTGGTGATCGTGGCCATAATGCTTGTCCCGCTCTATTGGGCCGTGGTCACGTCGCTGAAGACGTTGCAGCAGTCCTACGCCATCCCGTCCACCCTCGTCCCGCCCACGCCGACCCTGTCCGCCTACTCGGAGGTGCTGCACACCCAGGGCGGGGCATTGCTGACCAGTCTCATCATCGCCGTGGGCTCCACCCTGTTGTCGCTGCTGATCGCCGTGCCCGCCGCCCACGCCCTGGCCAACTTCCGGTTCCGCGTCACCGGGCTCATCACCCTGGTGCTCCTGGTCACCCAGACGATCCCCGGCATCGTGCTCGGGATCTCCTTCTTCAAGATCTTCGCCGAAATCCACCTGCTCAACAGCTACCCGGGCCTGATAATCGCCGATTCCACCTATTGCGTGCCCTTCGACATACTCGTCATCCGCGCTTTCATGATCAGCCTGCCGCACGAGCTGCTCGAAGCGGCCTATGTGGACGGCGCCACCCTGCTGGGCTCGCTGGTGCGGATCGTGCTGCCCCTCAGCCGGCCCGCCATCCTGGCGGCGGCCCTGTTCTCGTTCCTCTTCTCCTGGGGCGACTTCCTCTTTGCCCTCACCCTCAACACGTCCGGCAACGTCATACCGATGAGCCTCAGCATCTACCAGTACCTGGGCGAGTACACGTCGCAGTGGCCCGAGCTCATGGCGGCAGCGATCTTCGCAGCCATCCCTTCGGCCATCCTCCTGGTGCTGGTCCAGCGGGGCATCCGGGGAGGGATAGCCACGGCCGGCCTCAAGGGCTGACCCGTCCCCTAGCATCGCCCCACCAGCAAGGCCGGGGCCAGGCCATCGGTGCTGCTCGGGGCACCGTGGCCGAGGCGGCCCCGGGCCTGACGCAGTCCGCCTCGGTCCTTCAGAAAAGGCCGAAACGGATCACCGAGGCCAGGCCGAAAGCCAAGGAGTAGATGGCGAACGGCATCAGAGTCCGCGTCCTGAAGTACCGGGCCAAAAAGACCACCGCGAATACCGAAGTCGCCACGGCAGCCAGGCTCCCGGCGACAACCTGGGGCCGGATCCCGTCGCCAAGCGGCCCGAGGAGGTCCGGGACCTTCAGTGCCCCGGCCGCGAAGATGACCGGGGTTGAGAGCAGGAAGGAGAAGCGCAGGGCGTTCTCGTTGTTGAGCCCCCGGAACAGACCACCCACCATGGCTACGCCCTCCCGGCTGATACCGGCGAAAAGGGCGAGGGCCTGGGAGGCTCCTATGACGGCCGCGCTCAGTACGCCGATCCGCGAGAGCTCGCGTTCCGCGGCGGCATCCATCGGCACCAGGCGGGTGTCCGGGCGGGTTGGTCGACCGGTGTCGACGAGCCGAGCGGTCAGCTCAGCGGGGCCGGCCTCCTGGCGGCGCCGGTGCAACTCGCCGGCCAGCAGGATCACCCCGTTGACCATCAGGAACAAGGCCGCGGCAACGGGCTTGGCGAACAGGACGCGGAACTGGTGTTCCAACGCCAGCCCGATGGCGCCGACGGGGACAGTCGCGATAACGATGAGCCAGGCCAGGCGCTCCTCGTCCGTCACGGTCTTGCGGCGAGCTAGGGAACGGAAGAAGCCGGCGACGAGCCGGGCCCACTCACGGAGATAGAAACCGAGCAGGACCACTGCGGTTGCGAGGTGCAGCCCGACGACAAACGCCAGGTACGGGCTCTCGGCCTGGGACTCCTGGCGAACCAGGGTGGCCCAGGTCCCGCCGGTCCAGGACGGCACCAACACCGTATGCCCCAGGCTCGAAACTGGGAAGAGCTCGCTGATGCCCTGAAGCAGGCCGATGGCAATGGCCTGAAGGAAACTTATGTGGTAAATAGTGTTTTCCACATGACCTCCTTTGCTTCTCCTGGTCAGCCCACAGGCGGAACGGCATCAGGCGACAGCACTTCGAAGAAGTCACGCGCCTCGTAGACGGGCGGTAGGTACCGGTCGCCGGGCCGCTGCATCTCGGGGTAGAGCTTGGTACCGCTGAGCTGGCTGGGCTGGCCGGCGCGGTGGGAGTAGAAGTTGAACGTCACCCATTCGGGGTTGATGTCCAGGGTCATGGCCCGCACCGCCCCGGCCCGCTGCAGGGACTCGGCCAGCGACTTGGCCGTGAGAGCGGGGCCGGCCACATAGACCAGCGCCCCGTCGGCCGTCACGCCGATGCCGCTGCGGGGCACCACGTAGCCGCCGCCCAGGGTGTAGCCCCAGATGGCGTTGTCGGTGTAGGTGGCCGACGGGGCCAGCTGGCCCTTGTCGACCAGCAGGACGACGTTCTGCAGGATGGCCTGGACGCCGGCCGACATCGACACGTCCGTCCCCCAGGTCCCGATGTCGACCCGGCCATCGTTGTAGATGACGAACGAGGCGGCCCCGGCCACCAGCGGCACCCCGGCCCTGCCCTCGAGGTAGATGCCCCCCCGGGCGTCCTGGAAGCGGAAGCCCCCGTTGAACGCCGCCACCAGGTCGGCCAGCTCGGCTTGGGTCACATAGGGCGGGTGCGCCCACGTCCCGCCCGGCTCGGTGGAGCCGGGCACCAGTTCGAGCCGCAACAGCTTGGTGTCTATCCACACCGCCGTGGTGATCTGGCTGGTGTAGACGTCGTCGGCCCGGAACTGGGCCACGTACATGGCCGGCACCCCGTCCACCAGCGGACCGGTGGGCTGCCAGGCGCCCTCCCCGGCCAAGGCCGGGTGCACCACCAAGGGGACCGGTGCGGGGGCGGCCAGCCCGGGGGGCACCGTCGTGGTGGTAGTGGTGGGTGGGGGGGCGGTGGTGCGGGACGGGGCGGCCGGGGCCCGGCCCGAGGTGGTGGGGGCGGTGCGGGCCGAAGTGGTGCCGGTCGTGGCCGGCCCGGCCGTGCCCACCGTGACCGGCACCTTGTTGAGGGACTTGGGGCTGCCCCCCTTGGGCGGGGCCGTGGCCGAGTAGTAGATCTCCTCGAAGCGCTGGGCCACCAGGCCGGCGTGGTGGGCGCGCAGCCAGTCGGCCCACTTGGCCTGGAAGCTCTGGTTGCCCGGGGTGAGCGCGGCCCCCGCCAAAGAGACGCCCAACAGGCATACCAGCAGGGCCGGTATGACCAGCAGGGTGCGTAACAGCCGGAGGTGACGGCGCCGCCGGCGAGCCCGATGACGAGGTGCGGCGCGCCTCTGGGCGGTCATGAACGCCGAGCCGGAGCGAAGTGGACGACGGCTCTTTCCTTTGTGGTCATAACGCTGCCAAGCGGCATATGGAGATTATGTACACGCCCGCCTGCCCCGAACGTGACTACGCCTGCCCCGAAAGCGACTGGCGCCGTTGGTCCGATCGAGCCCTTCTCAACCTCAAAAGCCCAGTTGCGTGAGCGCCGACTGCAGGGACTGTTCGAAGCCGGCGCTCGTGTAACTTGCCCCCGACACGCCCTGGATGCGGGCGCTCTGGGCCTGAAGGGCCTGTTGCTCCAGGATGGGGATCGATTGCTGGTCGATCGACTGGGAGCGGAAGTTCCCTCCGTCGTCGATTGACGCGATCGTCACGTTGGTGAGCCTGCCCCCTGAAACGGTCGCCTGGACCGACAGGATCCCGTAGTTGTAGTTGACTGCCACCCCGGTGGCGGTCTTGGTGGTGGGGGCGGCCGTGGTGGGGGCGGCTGTGGTGGGGGCGGCTGTGGTGGGAGTGTGGGGCGGGGGCCCCGATGCAACGGAGGTCGTAGAAGGAGCCATCGGGGCAGCGGCGCGCGTAGGGCTCCCCAGCGTGAGCTGGGCGGACTTGGTGTGAAAACTCAATACGGCGGCGACGCCGGCGACTGTGGCGGCCAGTACGATCGGCGCTCGTCTCATCCTGTTTCGCTCCGTCTGAGACTCAACTTCGTTTGGGCCAATTGGGCGGACCACGATAAGGGTAGGGCCCAGACCTTAAGTACACCTGAAGGCAATAACTACGTCTTGCGTTACTACGCACGAAGTAGTAGTCTGCAGAGATGGCACAGGCCCACCAGCCGCACGGGCTCCGCCGGCCCAACGACCCGCCGGTCCTGATACTCACCAGCCTCGCGGCCGGCCCCAAGCACGGGCATGCGCTGGCGAAGGACATCGAGGACTTCGCCGGGGTCACCCTCGGGCCGGGCGCCCTGTACGGCGCTATAACCCGGCTCGAGGAGCGCGGCCTCATCGAGCCCCTCGAACTCGACGACCGCCGGCGCCCCTACCGCCTTACGGCGGCCGGCGCGGCCGCCCTGGCCGAGGCCGTGCGAGACATGCGGCGCATCACGGACGTGGGCGCATCCCGGCTCAGCCTCATTGGTGGAGGGCTCACATGAGCGGGCCCGGCCCGAGCGGCTCGTCGCTCCTGCGCTGGTACCCGGCCGCATGGCGGGACCGCTACGGAGAAGAATTCCTGGCCATGGTGGAGGACACCCTCGGCGGACGACCTGCCACACGCCGGCTCCGCCTATCGATCGCCTGGGCCGGCGTGCGAGAACGCGCCCACCGGACCGGCTTGGTCGGCGACCGCGTGCCGCCCGCAGATCGGGCCCGGGCTGGCTCTCTTGTCGTGTTGTGCGCCTGGACGGCCTTCGTGTTGGCCGGGGGCAGCTTCCAAAAACTGTCGGAGCACTTCATGCAGGCTGTCCCGTCCCGGGACCACACCCTGCCGAACATCGCCTTCGGCACCGTCTTCGCGGCAGCCATCATTGGCGGCCTGCTGGTGCTCTCGGGCGCCGCCATCGCCCTGCCCGCCCTGGGCCGGTTCCTGCGGGCCGGGGGGTGGGCGTCCGTACGGCGGCATTTCGCCCGAGCGGCGGCTGCCACCGGTGTGGCCTTGGTGGCCATGGTGGCGCTGGTCGCCGTGGCACATACCCTCACCCCCGCCCAACGCAACGGGGCGCTGCTCTACCACCCCGTCGCCTGGTACTACCTGGTCCAGTTCGGAGTGACGGCGCTGCTGCTGGCGGCCATGCTCGCGCTTTGGACGGTGGCAGCCGTGGCCGCGGCTCGCCGGCTGGACCTGCCGCGCCCTGTCGTGCGGGCCGAGGCGGCCCTGGCCGTCGCGGTCATGGTGATGATGGCGGTGATAACCGCAGCCACGGCCGTGTGGTGGGGTGCCATCTCGTCGTCGGCTCCGTGGTTCTTACAGGGCCTCCGGGCCGGCTCAGGGGGCTCTGCTTTCGACCCGTACCTCGCCGCGACGATGGGTTTGATGCTGGTCGCTACGGTCGTCGCCGCCTGCGGAGCCACCCGCGTCACCCGCTCCTGGCGGGACATACAACTCGCCTAAACGGCGAGCGCTCCTGGCCACAATTGCCGGCTTTGGCAGACGTCTTCGTCTCCTATTCCCGCCACGGCGAGACCGAGCTGGTGGGTGCCGCTACACCTTGGTGTAAACCGACAGCCGCCGGATACGATGCCCCGGCGTCAGGTCGAAGATCATGGCCTCGTTCACGGCCAGTTCGGTACCGTCGGCCTGCGTCAGGCCCTCCTCGATCTCGACCAACACGGTGAGACCGTCTTCGGCCACGGCGCAGCGCCGGACCTCGTACCGGTAGTCCCGCGCCTCACCGAGCACGCTCTCGAGATAGGCGAGGTACTCGTCGCGGCCCGACTTCACATCGCCGTCGGGCCCCATCCTGGTGATGTTCTCGTCGAGCAGGTCTTTCGCACCCGAAAAGTCCCGGCGCCCGCCGCACGTCAAGAAGGCCATGACGACCTGGGCCGCCCCCGGCTCATCCCTGTGCACCTCTCCGGCCACCGGTCCCATTGGGACGGCAGGCTACAGCGCGAACTTGACTGCCCGAGCATTTTGGAGCACGAGCCGCACGCGGCCGNNGCGCGGCCAGATCGTCCAGCGGGTTGTCGTCCACGACCACGAGGTCGGCGCGAAAACCGGGCCGAACCTGGCCGATCTCGGCCGCCGCCCCCACGAGCCGGGCCGGGTTGGTAGTCGCCGCCCGCAGCGCGGCCAGACGCGAAAGCCCGGCCTCCTCTAGCAGCAGCAACTCGACCACGGTCGACGGCAGACCGCCGACGTCGTCCGCCGGTGGCAAGTCCGTCCCGCACAGTAGCGGCACACCGGCGGCGATGGCGTGCCTGATGCTCTCGAGGTGACCGTCCGCCGCCAGCCTGGCGTTGGCGATCGTAGCCTCCTCGAAACCGTTCGCCCTCATCCACGGTTCGCACCTCGTCACGACGAGCGTCGGCGTAAGGTATGCCCCTCGCTCGGCCAGTAGCGACGCCGTGGCCGAGTCCAGTTCGTAAGCGTGCTCGAAGCAGCGGACCCCACGCTCGAGGGCCTGGCGGACCGCCCGGGAGGCGCCCGAGTGGGCGACGACGTAGGTGCCGTGCTCGTTCGCGGCCCGCACCGTCCCGGTCAGCTCCTCATCGGTCATCTCCGAGCGCGACGGGCCCTCGCCCTCGCCCGCCAGGCC
>PMLI01000373.1 GCA_003158835.1 Acidimicrobiaceae bacterium | reverse complement strand
ATTGCCAGCAGGTTGTCAGCATTGACTGTCAAATTTCCGAAAAAGAGATCCCCCTACGCGCGACTACGGCGACCTCGCCCCCTCGCCAAGCCCTCAGAGCCGGCGGCCGCCACAGCCGTCTACGGTGGAGCGCCATGGACGCGAACCTGCACCGCCGTCTCGGTTTGACCGACGACGAGGCCGTCTCGATAGAGAAAATCCTGGGGCGCCCGGCCAACCACCTGGAACTGGCCATGTACGCGGTCATGTGGAGCGAGCACTGTTCCTACAAGTCGTCCCGCCGCCACCTCCGGCGCCTGCCCTCGCAGGGCCCCGAAGTCCTGGTGGGACCGGGCGAAAACGCCGGGGTCATCGACGCCGGGAACGGGATGGCGGTGGCCATCCGCATCGAGAGCCACAACCACCCTTCCGCCATCGAGCCCTACCAGGGGGCGGCCACCGGTGTGGGGGGGATCATCCGTGACATCTTCACCATGGGGGCCCGCCCGGTCGCGCTCCTGGACCCGTTGCGTTTCGGGCCGCCGAGCGACGCTCGCAACCGTTGGGTCGCCACCGGGGTCGTGAGCGGCATTTCGGGCTACGGCAACGCCGTCGGTGTGCCCACGGTGGGCGGCGAGCTCGAGTTCGCCAGTTGCTATGCCGGTAACCCGCTCGTCAACGTTCTGTGCTGCGACCTGTTGCCCAAGGACCGCCTGGTCTTCGGGCGGGCCGGCGGCGAGGGCAACCTGGCCGTCCTTCTCGGTTCGGCCACCGGGCGGGACGGCATCGGCGGCGTCAGCGTCCTGGCCTCGGCCGCCTTCACCGACGACGTCGAAGCCGAAGCCGCCAAGCGCCCCAACGTGCAGGTGGGTGACCCTTATGAGGAGAAGCGGCTGATCGAGGCGACGCTGGAGCTGCTGGACAAGCACCTCGTCTTCGGTATCCAGGATCTCGGAGGAGCCGGGCTTACCTGTGCCAGCAGCGAGACCGCCTCCCGGGGAGGAGTGGGCATGGACGTCGACGTCGACGCCGTGCCGCTGCGGGAGCCGGGCCTGGAGCCCTTCGAGATCATGACCAGCGAGAGCCAGGAACGCATGCTCGCCATCGTGGCCCCGGGCGACCTGGCCGCCGTCACCGAGGTCTGCCGGCGCTGGGAAGTGCGCGCCAGCGTCGTAGGGAAGGTGACCGCGACGGGGCGCTTGCGCATTTTGAGGGGCGGGGGCGGAGAAGTCCTGGCCGATGTCCCGGCCGCCAGCCTGCACGAAGACGCGCCCAACTATGACCGGCCCATGCAGCGTCCGGCCTGGCTCGACCAGCTGATAGCCGATGACCCGGCCCGCTTGGCGGCGCCGGCCTCGCCGGCGGAGCTGGCCCAAGACCTTCTCTCGCTGCTGGCCGACCCCTCCTGGGCCTTCCGCCAGTACGACCACCAGCTCTTCCTCAATACCGTTGTGGCCCCCGGGGCGGACGCCGCCGTGCTGCGCCTCTCCGCTCCCGGTGCCCGCCCGCCGGCCGGAGCCGAGCCGCGGGGGATGGCGCTGTCAACGGACGGGAGCCCCCGCTGGTGCGCTCTCGGCCCTCGGGCCGGTACCCGGCTGGTCGTGGCCGAGTCCGCCCTCAACGTCGCCTGTGCCGGGGCCCGCCCGGTGGCCCTGGTCAACTGCCTCAATTTTGGCAACCCCGAGCACCCCGAAGTCATGTGGCAACTGTCGGAGGCCATCGACGGCATGGCCGAGGCCTGCGCCGCTCTTGGCATCCCCGTGGTGGGCGGCAACGTGAGCCTCTATAACGAGAGCAACGGGACCGACATCGACCCCACCCCGGTGGTGGGGACGCTCGGGCTCATAGACAACTTGCGACCCGGAATACCGACCCCGGCCTTTTCCGACGGCAGCCCGGTGCTCCTCCTCGGCCCGTCCGGCGCCGAGGCTGCTTCGCTGGCCGGTTCCCGGTGGGCGGTCGAGCGCCGGGCCCACCTGGGAGGCAGCCTGCCGCCGCTCGACCTGGAGCTGCACGCCCGGCTGCTGCTACTAGTGGCGGCCCTTGTGGACGAGCGCCTCGTCGACGGCGTCCACGACCTCTCGGATGGCGGCCTGGGAGTGGCACTGGCGGAAATGATGGTGAAAAGTGGGACCGGTTGCCGGGCCGCCGGCGTCGCCGGTCATGCCGATCTGTTCGGCGAAGGCCCGTCCAGGGTGCTCGTGAGCGTGCCTCCGGCCCTGCTCGCAGTGGTGTTGGAAAGGGCGTCGGAGGCTGAGGTCCCGGCTATGGAGCTGGGCATGGGCGGGGGCGATCGCCTCGTCATCGAGGGCGTGCTCGAACTGAGCCTGACCGACGCCCTCTCGGCCTGGACGAGCGCCCTGCCGCTCGCATTTGCAACGCCGTAGGAGCCCACCTCTCGAGGGGCGGGCCCGTCACCACTAGCTGAGCAGGGACCGCCAATCAAAGGGGCCGGCCGGGGGGACGTCGGGATCGCCGCGCAGTTCACCGCTGATGCGCTGAGCGTCAAGGGCGATGGCCGACGCTATGGCTGCCGTCTCGGGCTGTACGTCGGGGGCCCGGGCGGCCAGGAGAGCCTGGTGATAAAGCTCGGCCGTCCCGCCCTCGCCGCTCTTGTTGCCCTCGCCGCTCTTGTTGCCCTCGCCGTCGCCCCCGCCGTCGCCACCGGCCCCGCTCGCTCCGGGCGGGCCGGGGAGGGTGGCTCGCACCGCCCAGGCATCGACCTCGTCCGCCACTCTCAGCAACAACCGGCAGAGAGGTTCTGCCAGGCTCGGTGGGGGGCGCCAGCTCTCCGGGGCGTCGGCCAGGGCCCGGGCGATGCCGCGAGCTGGCCGCTCGACCAGGTTCAGAGCTTTGGCTGCGGCCAGCAGCCTTTCGAGCGCCGGTCGGTCCCGCCGTCCCGTCGGGTGCCAGCGCAGGGCCGTGGCGGAGCGGTTGACGGCCAGGGCGGCGACGGTCCCTTCCGCGCTCAACTGGCGGGCCGGGGCGAGGTGGGCGGACAGGTCGCGGCCCGGCGTCCCGAGGTCGCGACCGACCTGGCGCAACAGGTCGGCCAGGGCTTGCGCGAAATCCCTTACCTTCCGGCGCGCTTCATCGAGCCGGGTAGGCGGTACGACGACCAGGTTGACGACCACGCCGACCCCAGCCCCGATAGCGGTGTCCACGATGCGGTCAACGGCGTAGCCGCCGGTGGCGGCGCCCAGCACCAGGACGAGCAGGGCGCTCACGGGGACCTGGACCGAACCTTGCTGGCCCAGGTGCAGGGCCTGGCCGGCCAGGATGGAAACGAACACGACCAGGGCTATTGACCAGGCGTGGATCCCGGCCAGGCGGGCGAACCCGAAGGCGACCAGGACCCCGACCACGACTCCCAGCACCCGTTGCAGGCCCCGGGAGACGGACTCCCACACCGTCACCTGCACCGTGAGCAGGGCGGCCAGCGGGGCGAAGACAGGGATGTTGTTGCCGAGGACGTCGGCGGCGATGAACCATGACAGCCCGGCGGCCAGAGCGGTCTTGCCCGCGTGCAGTACGGGGTAACCCAGCCAGGCCAGCGGCTCCCGCAGGCGCTCCCGCCACCTACGGTCGCTCAGGTTGGGAGCCTGTCACGCAGGGCGGTCAGTACCCCGTCGGGCACGTGCAGGTCGCCCCGGCCTACCCCGACGCTCAGATCCGGCTTGTAGGAGCCGTGGTGGTCCGACCCGCCGGTAATAGCCAGGCCGGCGTGGGCCGCCATCACAGCCAGGTCGGCCCGTTCTTCTCGGCTGTAGCGGCCGTAAATGGCCTCGAGGCCGGCCAGGCCGGCTCCGGCCAGCTCGCGCACAGTGCTCTCCATCTCGCCCGGGGCCAGGCTCAGCGACAATGGATGAGCCAGGACCGGTAGCGCACCGGACTGCAGGGACAGCTCGATGGCGACGGTTGGCACCAGACGTTCCTTTTCCAGGTAGGCGGGGCGGCCCTTGGCCAGATAGCGGTCGAAGGCGTCCTGGACCGAAGTGGCCAAGCCTTTGCGGACGAGGACCGCCGCCATGTGCGGGCGCCCGGCGCCGCCGCCTCCCGCTTCGGCCTCCAGTTCTTCCCGGCTCACCGGTAACCCGAGCTCCGCCAGGCGCGCCACTAGGCGTTGGTTGCGAGTGTCGCGGGCCGCCTGCAGGCGGACGAGCTCGTCCTGGAGAGGGCCTTCGCCCGGCTCCAGGAAGTACACCAGCATGTGCATTGTCCCGGCGTGCTGGCACGAGATCTCCGTCCCGGGGACCAGCTCGAGGCCGGCTTGGGCCGCCCTCGCACGAGCCTGGGCGATGCCGTCCTGGCGGTCGTGATCGGTCAGGGCCAGGGCCGAAAGCCCGGCCTTGGCGGCCAGGTCGACTACTTCTTCGGGCGTGTCGCTCCCGTCGGAGACAGTCGAGTGGACGTGAAGATCGATCATCCCGCCTACGTTAATACCCCTGATGCCCGATCTCGCCGGTGGCCCGGCGACGCGTGCGAGAATGGTCAGGTGAGCGGGCCGGTGGAGCATGCGAGCCCCCGGGAAGCGTGCGGGGTTTTCGGGATCTACGCCCCTGGTCGCCGCGTCGCCCCCATCGTCTTCGACGGCCTCTACGCCCTCCAGCACCGGGGCCAGG
>PMLI01000494.1 GCA_003158835.1 Acidimicrobiaceae bacterium | reverse complement strand
TGCTCCCGCACCCTCCCTTCCCGCTGCCAATATCGATGTCAATACTGATTAACCCCGCCGTGTCCTGAAAAGATGCCCGAGGCGCGTTGCTGACCGGTTTGTCGCCGGTACATAGGGCTTCACGGCCGCGCCGCGCCGAGAGCCTATGCGACGACGCCGATGAGGTGAAGGGCGCCAAAACTCGATCTGCGTCTGCGTAGCGGAAGACCGATGGTCGCGTGGACAGGCCGACCTGCTGGCGTGTGGGTGCGACATCAACCTCGGCCAACGGGTGCCGGATAAACATTCGAGAGCATGTCGGCTTGCAGGGCACCGCTTCTGGGCCGGCACCTGTCCGCACGAGGACGAGGTGTTCTCCGTCGCAGCGGCGTTGAGGCTATGCAGCGACCGGTAGGTACTCGTGGATGAGCCCGCCAAGCACGTCGCACCGACGCACCGCGAGCCCTGGCGGTTGGTCTGGGGTGGCCCGACGGGCCGGCCCGTTGAGGCCGAGGCCGCGAGAAGGACGCTGCTCGTTGTAGTGGCGGAGGTACTCGCGGAGGACCGCTGGCGGTGAACTTCGTGTCCCGGTCCCGGATAAGGAACTTCATCGGGCGGCATGCCTCTGCCAAGCCGCCGGCCAAGTTCCGGCCGACCTGGGTGACGAAGCTGTTGTCCGGGTGCTCGGTCACGCCGACGCGGACACCGAGCTTGCGCAGCTCGCCTTGGATGCGGACACAACCCCAGCTGCGGCTCTCCCGGCCGAAGCGCACGATCAGCTCGACGAGCTCGGCGCTCATCGCCGGCCGCCCTGGCCCCCGTTGCCGTCGCCACGCCCGCCATTTACGCCTCCCTGCTTCTCGACGAGGGTGTCGACCACCTGTGCCAGTGCGAGCACGAGGTTGTCGTCAACCCGTACCATGAAGATTGAACGCCGGGAGGTGACATGGACGAGGAAGTCGACCTGCTAGGAGACCTCAACGCCGAGGACGACGACGGGCTTGGTTGGTCCACGCTCTCCGATGCACGCGAGCCCGCCAACGTCCGGCCAGGAGCGTTCTTGCTTGTCGGCAACCGCTACGGTCGAGCCGTCGTGCGGGTAGTCGCCGTTGATGCTGACGGCCAGGTGCACTTCAGCATCCTGCCCGGCTCGGTGGCTAAGAACCGCCACCTGCTCGGCACCACCGTCGCCTGAGGCGCGCTATCCCAGCCTCGCCGGGTGGGACCTTCAAGGCGACCAGATTCTCATGGGTCGACAAATCGCCGTCCTTCGAGCGGTTGGCGACCGCCTCTCGCGGTCGCCGGCCAGCGCTAACCACATTCAAAGGTCCTCGGTGTCGGTCCGGAAGACCTCAGCCCGTTGCGGTTTAGCCAGCTTCCATGCTGCCAACTCGGGGCGTCCTGGTCTTCTGTCCAGCATGGCGAATGCGACGGAGGGATACTGGCTGGCCTTGATCACTTCGGCCGCGGCTCGCCTGTCAGCCAGGGTCGCGGGCGGAAGCGACGAGACCACCACGGCCGCGTCGGCCATGATCCCGGTCTGCACTCTGACCAGGTTGTTGCGAACCCGTTCGACCCAGTCCCGTAGGTCGGCGGGGCCGTCCGCCACAGCGGCGAGTGGATCCTGCCCGGCGGCCAGGAGTTCCCAGATAGCCTTGGTGGAGGTGCCGAAGATCATTTGGTGCAAGCGGCGGTACTCCGAGAGCTTGACCTTGGCCCGCAGCCCTTCCCTCGGCCAGTACAGCACAAAACCCTCTTGGTTACCGGTCTTCTCTGCCCTAGCGACCAGGGCGTCGAGCCCGGTCGGGTTGTCCAGGACGGCGACGCGTGGGCCCGGGAAGTCCTCCGGTAGGTCGGTGTCGCGCCCGGTCGCCATCTCGATGGCGGCTAGTGCCACCAGCTCCCTGCGGTCGCCATAGTCGACCACGATCCTGTTCTCAGGCAGCACGATCTCGAACAGCATTGTCACGCCTTCTGGTGGCACAAAGTCGCTGTAGCGTTCGTTCCACAGATCGGTTGCTGCAGTCGACTGCCAGCCGTTGGGGTCCCCTCTCGTGGTGATCCGCCAGCCATTTGGCGTCGGGTAAAGGATGCCCAGCGATCCGTCGATCTTCTCGGTCACCGTGAAGTGGCTACCGGGGGTTACCTCTATCTGCGACAGGTCGAAGAACTTCTCGAACGGCCTGGCCAGCACCCGCCCATCCGAGTCGACGACCAGTCCTCGGCTGAGCCTCGTCTCGTGGGTCCACTGCCCGCTGAACACAGCGCGGGTGGTGTAGTTGAGGACAGAAATCCCTGTGTCCGCCAGGTAGCGCCGAGTGATAAGACCGTCCGCGATCTGGTGTTCCAAGGCATCTTGGTTCATCAGCTCGCTGATGTGGGTCACGGCTTTCTCCGGCAAAGAGTTCGTAGGAAGGATTTTCAAGTCGAGACTATGCGGCGAGCTAGCCGGGAGCACTGGAAATAGAACCGGCTCGGACGTATGGCCCGGCTCACCCCCGCTACGATCTGCGCGCCAGGTACGGCCGCACCGAATGTTCCACGCGGTCACGACGACGGGCCGAGGTCAACTTCTGTGACAGGTCCGTAAGCGGGCGACGGGCGCGGGAGGATTACCGCCGCGTGTGCAGCCGCCGGGGTTCGCGCCGGTCGTGCAACACCGTCGAGCTGGTTGCGGTAGGCATCGGGTGCTGACGGCTCGGTCGACCAGTCGCGCACCAGATCCTCCCGGGCTTGTCCGAGGTCGTCCGCCACCGTCCATACGTGCGTGGCCTCTCGTGCCCGGCTCATCGCCACGTAGGCCAGCTCACGCCCACCGCCGTCGGCGAAGAGGTGCGCCCGGGCCGTCGTGGCCCCCTGCGAGCGATGAACCGTTGTCGCGTACGCGTAACTGAGCCGGTCGGCTGCGGCCTCTTCTGCGCCGAGGTGGACCAATTCGTCATCGGCCGTGCGCAGGACCAGCGTGCCGAGCTCGGCCTCGACAGCTTCAACGGTGGCTGAGGTGGCCGCTTTCCTCCATCCACTGCCTCGCTCGCGCGTTCAGCTCGGCCACGTTGGCCCGCCGCCAGGCGTACAGCCCCGTCTCCTTGCCGGCCGCCACGTCGGCGGCCCAGGCATCCACAGCAGCTTGGAGGGTGGTGTCTCGTTCTGCGACAGCGTGAACCCGCTGGCTTTGGAGGTACCAGTCAACGGCCTTCCCGACCCTGCCGGCCCGCAGCTCGGCCAGCACTTCTCGCTCTCGGGTGTCGAGTTGGCGCCGGTTCTCGCTGAGGGTGTGCACCGCGTCCCGGTGCCGGGCCACCGCCACCAAGGCGCCCAGGCCCCGAAGACCGACGCTGGCGACCGCGACATCCCCATCCCGGCATGGCTTTGCGACGACCTGGCCGCCATGCTCGCCGAACGCGGGGATGGTCAGCACAAAGGCGTGGGGCGCGACGATTTCTTATTTGTCCGGCCGACCGGGCTGCCTCTCAACCTGGACAAGTTCCGCCAGGACGTCGTCCGCCCGGCCCTCCGCGCCGCCGGCTTGTCCGAAGCACTGCGCACGTACGATACCGCCACAGTCATGCCAGCCTCTTGATCGAGCAGGGAGCTAACCTCCTGGCCATCGCCCAGCGCATGGGTCACACCGACCCGGCCGTCACCTTGCGTGCTTACGGCCACCTGTTCGCGGGCGTGCAAGAGGATCTGACACAACGCCTCGACGATCTGCGACACGTCGGTCCTGCTCCCGCCGGTGGCGACGTGGTGCACATCGATCAGGTGCGGCGCTCAAGGCCGGCTCATCACTAAGCTGGGAGACAAGATGAAAACTAGCCTTGACCTGCCGCCCGGCCCAGCTTGACGCCAGAGGAAGCTCAACAGGTCGAAGCAGGCATCAACCAGATGCTGGAGAGCATGGGCCGACGACCTGAGCCGGTCACTGGCTGGTGGAACTCGGTGCAGTTCCTAGAGCTTGGTGACACCACCATTGTCGAGGCCTGGCTCCACGGCGACCATGACGGTGTCCGTCATCTTGTCGAGTCGCTCCACGCCCGCTCCCGGGCCAGTGCCGAAAGGGTCGCGCAGGATCCTGCGTTCATGGAATTCCTCAGCGACCGCATGGCACGCCTCGCCTAACTCCGCTCCACGTGCCTTTCGGCAGCGTCGATGCTTTCAGAGATTGGGTCGGGCGGGACGACCCCTCCTACCGTGAAGCCCGGCTGGTCGAAGTTGGATAGCTCAGCTGGGGGACCGGCCTTGGGCAGAGCCGAGCGAGCCGGTTCCCGAGATGTCGAACCAACCGGAGTACGAGGTGCGCACCGCGGTGCTACCCGGCAGCAGCGTCGAGGTGATCTATCGGCACACCTACGACCCGGGAGCCTCTGCCGGGACCGTTGACCTTATTTGGGTTCGACGGACAGGAACGCACGGCGACCACTAGTAAGCGGCGTGGCTGCCAGTACTGGGCGCGGGCACCGGCGCTAGCTCGAAGCCGATCACGGCGCCCCCGTTGGGGTGGTTGGCGGCGAAGGCGCGGCCCCCCTGGGTTTGGGCGACGGGGCTGACGATCGCCAAGCCCAGCCCGGACCCTGTTTTGCTCCTCGCCGCGGCGGACCGGTAGAAACGGTCGAAGATCCGGGGTAGGTCCTCGGGGGATATGCCGGGGCCGTGGTCGCGGACCTCGATGCGCCAGGCGCGGATGCTCACCTCTACGGGGGCGGGGCTGTCGCTGAACTTGAGGGCGTTGTCCACCAAGTTGGAGAGCGCCCCGGCCAGGGCTCGAGCTTCGTCCGCTGCGAGGCCGGTCTGCCCGACAGGTTCGACGGCAACGTCGACTCCGGCCATCTCGACGCCGCTGGCGGCCGCGTGGCCCTGGGTTCGGGGACCACGTCTACACATCCGAAGACAACGGCCAGACGTGGCGAGTGGCCGCCGTATTCTCCCAGCCGGTCACCGCTGTCCGTTTCGCGCTGGACCGAGCATGTGCTCACGCGGACACTGGAACTAGAGCCTGAGCACGCCAGCTCGGGACCAGTCCGCCTCCGACACCGGCTGACAGCGCCCCGTAAGCTCTTTGTGCGTTATGGGCGTCTGCGTCGTCGTCGTCCTGAGGGCGAGCGATAACGGATATTTCGTCGTAGACCGCAGCGGAGTGAGTACCCGACGTACAGCGAGCGCGAACGACTCGCGCCGATCGAGAGTCACCTGGGTGTCCTTGAGCCCCCCTGCGCGATCGACTCGCTAGACCAGAACTCCGAGGTTGGAGGGTGGTATCAGGACGTCCTGGTTCCCACTGTCGGCGGTCGCCGCCGAGGAGTTGCTTCCTGGCCGGCGGGCCAAGAAGGGCCTCTAAAGAAACCTCTCCTTCGAGTGTCGAATTGTCCGCTGAGGACCGCCCATAACCGCTGGCGACCAGTGTTGCCCGCGTCCCGCCGCGTCCTGACGCGACAGGAGCCCTCTAAAAGAGGGCTCCTACCAGCACTTTTTCATCTTGG
>PMLI01000263.1 GCA_003158835.1 Acidimicrobiaceae bacterium | reverse complement strand
GTGGCTGGGAGGCTCCTCGAGCGTCTTCAGCAGGGCACTGGCGGCGTCGGAAGTGAGCTGGTGGACCTCGTCGATGATGTAGACCTTCCAACGCCCGGGAGTCCCTAGGGCCACCCGGGACAGCAGGTCCCGCATCTCGTCAAGTTTGCGGTTGGAGGCACCGTCGAGCTCGAACACGTCCATCGACGCCCCTGCTCTGATGGCGGTGCACGAGGGGCAGGTGCCGTCCGGTTCGCCGTCGGTGGTGGCCTGGCAGTTGAGGGCCATGGCCAGGATGCGCGCGGTGGAGGTCTTACCGGTGCCGCGTGGGCCGCTGAAAAGGTAGGCGTGCGCCACCCTGTCCTCCCGGACGGCGTTGCGCAGCGCTCTGCTCACGTGCTCCTGGCCTCTCACATCGCCAAAGCGCTGCGGCCTGTAACGGCGGTAAAGAGCCTGGTAGGGCTGGTCCGCGGCGAGCCCACCAGCCTGGTGAGGAGCCGGTGAGGGAATATTCGCCTCGCTCGCCAGGGCGGGAGGGGTTTGGTCTGGTCGGGCGTCTTCAGCCACGGGCCCAGCCTAGGGCCTCGTGCTCTGGGCTCAGAGCTACCCGGTACGGCCTGACGGCGTGCCAAAACCGCCGTAGGTCGAGACGGCCCCGCCCGGCACCGCGCCCGGGCGGAGCCACTGGCAGGTGTAGCTCGGGCTCAGTCCGAGGGCAACCCGCAATAGCCTCGAAGCGGCGGCGCGCTTGCGATCAAGCTGGCCGAGCGTCGCCATGGCCGTAGTAGTAGGGCCGTGCCGGACCACCGTCTGGAGCTTCACCACGTAACTCCGTACGTACAACTCGAAGTCGGCGGCGAGGCTGGCGGTGTGCCCGGCGAAGCTGACCTCGTCCAGCCGGCCCAGCAATTGGGAGTCTGCGTCCACTTCCGACAAGAAATCTTGAGGCCGCGCCATGCCACCGTTCTCACCGATCGCGTGCGAAACGGCGTTCCACTGTGGGATGACGGCGTTGGTGGCGGCCACGTAAGCCAACGTTGCCGGAGAGGCGCCGGGCGGAGCGGAGTCGTGGCAGAGGCCGGCAGGCCGGGCGCCGGATGAGGCGCCCGGCCCGGGAACACCACCATCGGCCCGGGTCAGTGGCCCGGCCAGGTGCGTTTTCCTGTCGTTGGCCGTGGCCGAAGAACCCGCCACCGACATGGCTACGGCCACCAAGCCGGCGAGGACCACCACGGAGCCGAACATGAACGGGAACTTCTTCCAGCTCCGGCGCCTGCGCCCACCGGGCAGCAGTTCTTTCGAATAGGGGCCCCGGTCGCTGTTCGACTGAGACGGCGTCGGGCCGCCGGGCCTCGTAACCCCGGGCCCGGATGGGGCCAGAGGTGTCAGAGATGACACTGCCCACGGCTCGGTGCGCCGTGCCCGCGGGCCCGGCCCGTATGGAGGCGCCGCCCCTGGCGCGCTCGACAAGGCCCCGGGGTCGACTGGCGTCGTCGTAAGGGCGGCGACCGGGCGGCGTGGCGCGGCACTCTCAACCGGCCTGCTCGGTGCCGGCCTGCTCGGTGCCGGCCTGCTCGGTGCCGGCCTGCTCGGTGCCGGCCTGCTCGGTGCCGGCCTGCTCAGAGCGGGACCGCCTGCGGCAGAACCACCCGGCACCGGCCCTCCCGGTGCCGGTGCCTCAGGTAACCGTGCCCCCGGTGTGGAGCCACCTCCGCCGGGGGCCGTTCGCCTCTGCCCGGCCGCCGCTCCGGTCTTGACGGGTAGCCAGAACGGATCGGGGAGTGGGGTCAACAGCGAGGTCGGCTGCGTGGCACTGGCGGCGGCGGCGAACCGGCTCAGAAAAGCGTGGCTTGACGCCGCGCCGGCTGGATCGTACGACACATCCTCTTCCGGCGTTGTGAGCAATGGGGCCGGCCCGTCGGTGGTCTGAGGAGCGGATGAGGTGAAGTCCCGGAAGAACTCCAGCAGAGCAGCCCTCTCGTCAGCCGCCGCGGGCGCGGACGAGTTGGCGGCCGGGCCGGCACCCAAGGGCGCCACCTGGTCGACCTGGCTACCTAGACTGGTTAGAGCGCATTCGCACGTTCCTTCGTGGGCTCCACAACTGGGGCACATCGCCGTTCCCGCTTCTCCCTCCTGGATGAGCGTCTTTGCTGCGTTCCCCATCGGTCGGATGGAGCTCAACCTTGATGAAACGGGGAAAGTCGGCGCCTTCGG
Source organism: Acidimicrobiaceae bacterium (assembly GCA_003158835.1). Classification (GTDB taxonomy): domain Bacteria; phylum Actinomycetota; class Acidimicrobiia; order Acidimicrobiales; family Palsa-688; genus Fen-671. The sequence goes on along the minus strand of PMLI01000263.1, from coordinate 1,868 downwards.
CGAAAACCCGGTGCCTGTCCCGGCCTGCGCTTGGTACCCGGCGCGACGGTCAGGTTTCCTGCGGCACACGGCACGACCCGCTGAGGGCTGCTGCCGTCAGGCCCTGACCCGGTTTGCGGCGCCCCATTGCGCAGGGCCCGACCGCCGCGCCCGGCACCAAGCTGCTCCGGCGCTGGTTCCGAGGTGTGGCCGGTTCAGACTAGCCTGTCACAACGCTGGAGGGGTGCGAGAGCGGCCGAATCGGCACGATTGGAAATCGTGTGTGGGGAAANNAATCCCACCCTCTCCGCCAGATTTGGGCAGGTCAGGAGGGGTGCTCACACTCATACTCACCGAGAGTGAGCGCCCACCACAGGGGTTTGACCGCCATCTTGACCGCCATGTTGGTCGCTTCAATTTCACCGTGACGTCCGCTGAGCGCTTATCAGAGCGCGGTCCATGGCTTCGGCGGCGTCGCGCATGAGCGTCGGCAAAACGTGTGTATATGTATCCATGGTCAGCGCGAAAGAGGAGTGGCCGAGCACTTCCATCACGACCCGGGGGGCGACGCCCTGGGCGAGCAGAAAGCTGGCCGCGGTGTGCCGGCAGTCGTAGAGCCGGTGGTGCGCCACGCCGGCCTGCTCCTGGAGCTTGGAGAAGCGCCGGGAGACCTTGGTCCTGTCCAGCGGCGTCCCGCCGGGTGTGCAGAAGACCAGATCGTTTTCCTCCCACCCGTCGGCGCCGCGCCTCTCGAAAAGTTGCCGGTGGCGGTGCGCGGTCAGCTGGTCGACGCACACCCGCGGCAGGGGGATGGTGCGGCGGCTCGTGCGGGACTTCGGCTCCTTGAACGTCCATTCGTGGCCACGGCGTTCCAGGACCCGCTGCACGCGGAGCAATCCCTCGGACAGGTCGACGTCGGCCCATTTCAACCCCAATGCCTCGCTCGGGCGAAGGCCCACCGCGAGTGCGACGGTGTAGAAAGTCCCGAGCCGGTCTTCGGCCGCCGCCTCCAGGATGGCGTTGACCTCTTCGGGTTCGAACGGTGCCACCGGAGTTCTGTTGACCGACACCGGCTCGACCAGCCTGGCGACGTTGCGGCTCACCAGGCCCCACCGGAGCGCCACGCCGAGGGCGGCCCGNNTACTGCACCGTCCGAGGCGCCAGCCCTTCGTGGCGTTTGATGTTGATGAGGGCCTGCACGTCCGCGGGCGAGAGCTTGGCCAGCGTCCGGTTGCCGATCACGGGGACGATGTGGCGGCGCACGTTGACTTCGTAGCCCTGCCAGGTGGCGTACCCTCGCGCCGGCTTGACGACCTCGTCTAGCCAGGTCTGCAGGTACCTGGCGAGCGTGGTCCGTTCGTCGATCACCGGTAGCCCTTCTGTAACGGTCCGCTGAACCGAGCGAAGCCTTTCGACTACCTCGGCCCGGGTCCGGCCGTAGACGTATTTCCGCCTCCGGCCGGTCCCGTACACGCCGACGTCCGCCGTCCCCTCCCAGCGGCCGTCCGGGCGCTTCCGTATGCCGCCGTCCCTGTAACCTCTGCGCTTCGTAGTCATGGCGCTGGACGCTACAGCCGGGCTGTGATCGTCACGTCCACAGGTGCTGCTGCCCGGCGCGGTGATCGGCCTCCGCTCGTGACTGACCGCCGGTCGCCTTCTCGGCGAGCACCGCGACGTAGCGCCGCAAGCCCTCGGCCGGGATACGGCGGGAGTTGCCGATACGGACCGAGGGCACTTGCCCGTTGGCCATGAGGACATAGATGGTGGACCGGCTGAGGCCGAGAGCGTGCGCCGCCTCGGCGGGCGTGTAGAGCAGCTTGTCGACGTTCGCGGACTTGGTCACGAAGGGCTCCTTCTGGGGGTTGGACTTGCTCGTACTCCCAGGGGCC
>PMLI01000584.1 GCA_003158835.1 Acidimicrobiaceae bacterium | reverse complement strand
GTGGCCGGCCTGGGCAACAAGAGCGAAATGTACGGCGACTCGGACTGGGGCCTCTCTGTCTATACGAAGTCGAAGAACATACCCGCGGCCGAGAAGTTCGTCGAGTGGCTTACCTCGTCTGTGGCCGGGCAACAGTCGGTGGCCAACCAGCTGGACGACCTGCCCGCCCTGAAGTCGATCTCGCCCGATTTCAAGGCCATCAAACTCGTCAGCCCCAAGCTGCAGACTGGACCGATCCAGAGCCTCATCAAGGAAGTCGGCAACGTCACCGAGGCTCGCGAGTCGTTGCTCAGTGCCGATGTCCAAAACGCCATCCTGACGGCGGCCGAGTCGGTCGCCACCGGGTCGGCGACCCCGCAGAAGGCCGCACAGACACTACAGTCTGCAGCTGTCGCGTCAGGGGAGAAGTTCAAGTAACGAGGCTCGTCGCCAGGACGAGTTGATCGGGAAAGGGGAACACTTGTGACCGCGCCTTCCACAGCTGAACAAGGCCCCCAGCCCCGGACCTCCCGGCCCGCACGCGGTGGCGGCACTCGCCGCTACCGCGTGCCGGGCACCCGCCGCCGTGGTCGCGTGTCCTCCGGACTGCCGTGGATCCTGCCGGCATTGGTGCTGTGTGTCGGCCTGATCTACTACTGCATCGGCGACACGAGCTATATATCGACCCTTAATTGGGACGGCATCAGCCCCAACCCGCAGCACATCGGTGCCCAGAACTTCACCTCCATCTTCCATGACCCCATCTTCTGGGGCGCGGTCCGGCACACGGTGATCTTCTACGTCGTGACCTTCACGGCCCAGACGGCGATCGGCCTCTTGTTCGCCGTGCTGCTCCACTCCCGGGTGAGGCTCGCCGTCATCTACAAGGTAATCATCTTCATCCCCGTGGTGCTGGCACCCGCCATCATGGCGCCGGTGTTCCGGGCGATGTTCTCGCCCACAGGGCAGTTCGACACCGTGCTGCAGCACCTCGGCTTGGGGTTCCTGGCGCAACCGTGGCTCGCGCAAACCACCACCGCGCTCCCCGTCATCATGCTCATCACGGTGTGGGAGTGGACGGGCGTCACATTCGTGCTCTACTACGCCGCCATCAGCCAGATCGACTCGTCGGTACTGGAAGCCGCCCGCCTGGACGGCGCCGGCAACACCCGTATCATACGCAGCATAATCTGGCCCAGTGTCAGCGGGACGACCATTGCCCTGGCGACGCTCGGTGCCATTGGCGCCCTAAAGACGTTTGACGTGCCTTACCTAGTCTCAGGTGGCAGCATGGGCCCTAACGATGCCACCCAGTTCCTCGGCACGTACATCTACCAGATGACAATTACCCTCGACCACGTCGGGTATGGTGCCGCGCTGTCCATAATCCTGCTGGTCATCGCCGTCATTTTCGGGGTGGCGCTGCAGATAAGCGGGCGCAAGAGGAGGATGATCGACTGATGTTCGAGGCGCGCCGTCGCTGGCAACGGGTCGTCCTGCAGATCGTCCTCACTCTGCTCGTGCTGCCCTACCTTTTCCCGTTGATCGTCATGGTGCAGGGGTCCTTTGCCGGCCAGGGCTGGACCAACTTCAAGGACGTCCTGGCCGTCCCGGGTTTCTGGCGGTTCTTCCTAAACAGCGCCGTCATCGCCGCCGGCGTGATCGCGCTCGTCTACGTCGTGACCATGCTCGGTGCTTACGGCTTCTCAAAGCTGAGGGTACGCTTCCGCGAGCTCTATTTCTGGATGTTGCTGGCCTGCCTCACCCTCCCGGAAGTGGTCTTGCTGACACCGTTGTTCATAACCGGGATAAAGGTCGGCTTCTACAACACGTACTGGGCGGTCATCCTTCCCCTGGCTGCGCTCCAGGTCCCGTTTGCCGTATTGCTCACCCGTAACTACATCAACGGCGTCCCGGACCAGCTGTTCGAGGCGATGCGCGTCGATGGGGCCAACGCCGTAGGGGTGTTCCGGTACCTCGTGATCCCGCTGACCCGACCGATTGCCGCCGCCGTCGTGATATTCACCCTCATCGGCGCCTGGAACGATTACCTGATGCCGCTCGTGTTCCTTACGTCGCAGAAGATGCAGACGATCACCTTGGTGCCGAGCTTCTTCACGGGCGAGTTCAACGACGACCAGACGAAGATACTTGCGTCCGCAGTCATGACCGCGATCCCGGAGGTCGTAGCCTATCTTTGCCTTCAGCGCCAGTTCGAGCGGGGCCTGACCGCTGGCGCCATCAAGTAGGGCGTGCGACGTGGCGGGCCGGGCTCAATTTCGCCGCCGGGCGGTTCGCGCCGCCCCCTGTTCACAAGGGAGCCATTGTGCCGCTCATCCAGATCGACCTCGACCGTGACCTGTTCCAATCGCTCCATGAGGAGCTGAGCAAGGCCATCCACGACGCGCAGATCGACGCGCTGGACATTCCGGCGGACGATCTCTTCCAGGTTTTTCGTCCCCACGACGCCGGTGAGCTGAAGTTCGACCCCCGCTACAACGGTGTCGACCGCCGCCATCTCGTGCTCATCCGGATAACCATGGTCCACATGTACAGCGTGGCGACCAAGCAGAAGCTTTACCGGGCGATCGTCGAGCGGTTCGGCCAGCTCGGCGTGCGGGCCGAGGACATCCTGATTTCCGTGGTGGAAAACGGTTTCGAGGATTGGTACGCAGGCCGCCTCTGACGGCGGGGCGAAAGGCAAGGCGGCCGCCACGGCTACATTTCAACGAGGGAGGACCACGAGATGATGCAACAAGATAGCGCCCCATTGCGAGTCCTGTATATCGGCGGCACCGGGACGATCTCCACGTCCTGCGTACGGCTCTCGGTGGAGAGCGGCATGCAGGTGTTCGGGCTTAACCGGGGCCACAACAGCGCGGGCCGCGAGTTGCCCGAGGGCGTGACATGGCTGAGGGGAGACGTCACGGACGGCTCGTCGGTGGCGAGCGCGCTGGGGGACCGGGACTTCGACGCCGTCGTCAACTTCCTCTCCTATGACGCCGATGACGCCCGGCGCTCCGTGGCGATGTTCGAGGGCCGGACCAGGCAGTACGTGTACATCAGTTCGGCGTCCGTGTACGGCAAACCGGTGCTGCGCACACCGGTGAGGGAGTCGACGCCGACGCACAACCGGTTCCTCGAGTACGCCCGGGCCAAGCTGCGGGCCGAGCACGAACTGCAGGCGGCCTACGCCCATGACGGCTTCCCGGCCACCATTGTCCGGCCGGCTCACACCTACGACGATGCCCACCCGCCGCTCCCCGGCGACTGGACCGTGGTGGAGCGGATCGCCCGCGGCGCCGAGATCCCCGTGCACGGCGATGGGACGTCGCTGTGGACGCTGACCCATGCCGAGGACTTCGCCCTGGGCCTGGTGGGCCTGCTCGGCAACCCGAGGGCCATCGGCGAGACTTTCCACATCACGAGCGATGACGTCTACACCTGGGACCAGATCTACACCATCGTCGGGGAGGCCCTGGGCGTGGAGGCGAAGCTCGTGCACGTGCCGTCGGAGTTCTTCCCGGTGGTCGCCCCCGACTGGTTCTGGTCCGACCTTCTGGGCGGTGACCT
>PMLI01000387.1 GCA_003158835.1 Acidimicrobiaceae bacterium | reverse complement strand
TCGCCCCGATCGCCCTGCTCGCCCCACTCGCCCCCCAGTAGCCGGCCACGGCCACCATCCGCCTGACGCACAGGGCGGAAAAGGCAAAGCTGGCGGCGTCCAGGGCGAAGGAGCCGGATGGGCCCAGGACGGCGACGGCGATGCCGCCCAGGGCGGGCCCGGCCAACTGGAGGGCGAAGGGCCGGGCGAACTGCTCGATGGCGTTGGCCTGGACCAGCTCCGGTCCCGGGACGAGCTGAGGCACCAGGGCGTCGAACGACGGGGAGGCAAAGGCGGTGGCGGTGCCGATCACGGCGCCGGCCACGCACAGCTCGTAAAGGCGCGCCCCGCCCCCGGCCACCAGGGCGCTCAACCCNNGCCACAGCCGCGGCCCGCACGACATCGGCCCAGAACAGGACGGTGCGCCGGGAGAAACGGTCCGAGACAGCCCCTCCCACCAGCAACAAGGCCACCTGGGGAGCGGACGTGGCCAGGCCTACATAACCAAGAGCGGACGGGTGGTCGGAAATGGCGTACGCCTGCCACGCCACGGCCACGATGAAAATGCCGTCCCCCAGGAGCGAAACGGCCATGCCGGTCCACAGGAGCCGGAAGTCCCGCCGGTGCAGGGGGGCCGTGATGATCACGAGCAGCCGCCTAAGGTGNNGCTGGATCTCGCTGTCGTCGTTGGCCGCCGTTATCTGGGCCCGGAACCCCACCTGCGCCCTCGGCACCAGCGGGTAGGCGGCCAGCGTCACGTAAATGCCCCGTTCGAAAAGGAACCTTCCCACGGCGTCGATGTCGTCGGCCCGGCCCAGGGGGAGCTCGATGACCGGGAAACCCGACGTGTTGAGCGTGAGCAGGCCGAGGCGATGGATCTGGTCCAGCACCTTTTCGGTCTTGCCGCGCAGCGATGTACGTATCTGGTCACCTTCGGCCTCGTTCACCTTGAAACCGGCCAGCACGGTGGCGAGGGAAGCCACCGGCGACGGCCCCGAGTACAAGTAGGGCGCCGCGGCCACCTTCAAATAGTTCTTCAGCGCGGTGGGCAGGGCCATGAACGCGGCCAGGGAGGAGTAGGACTTGGAGAAACCGGCCACCAGGACGATGTTGTCGTAGCTCTCGCCGAAATACCGGACGATGCTGTTGCCCCGGTAACCGTATGGCATTTCAGCGGTGGGCGACTCGCCGATTATGCCGAAACCGTGGGCGTCGTCGACATAAAGCAGGGCGTCGTAATCCCTGCAGATCCGTGCGTACCGCGGCAGGTCGGGGGCGTTGCCGGTCATGCTGTTGACGCCGTCGAGGCAGAAGATCCTCGACATTCCGGCCGGTACCGAGCGGAGGACCTCTTCGAGGTGCCCGGGGTCGTTGGCCCGCACCCGGTAGAGCGTGGCGCCCGCGCCCCGGGCGATGGCCGCTCCTTCGTAGATAGTCTTGTGGGCCTGGGCGTCGATCAGTACCGCGCCCTGCCCGGCCAACACCGGGATCACGGAAGTATGGATGAGCGTGATCGTGGGCAGGACCAGCGTGTCGGGCGCCCCGAGCAATTCGGTCAGCTGGTCCTCGATTTCCACATAAGGACGGGGGTTCCCGAGCAATCGCGACCAACTGGGATGGGTGCCCCATTTGCGGATGGCCCCCTCCACCGAGCCGATGATCTCGGGGTGGAGGTCGAAACCGAGGTAGTTGCACGAGGCGAAGTCGCACAGCCACTGGTCCCCGATCCGCAGCCGCCGGCCGTCGATCTCCTCGATTACGGCGTCCATCATCGGGTGGGAGGAGCGCAAGCGCTCGAGGTCCGCCCACCGACTGTCGGCGCGGACCTGCTCGGACGGCCTCAGGGCGACGGCCGGGCTGGGCCCTGCCCAGGTGCTGGTCATGAATGCTTCTCCTCCGCGACGTCGCGGGACTGGCCGGGAAGATCTCCTGATGCCATAAGGGGCAAGAGGTGCTCCATCTCCTCGGGACCGACAGGTTTGGCGAAAAGGAAGCCCTGGCCGTAACCACAGCCCAGGGCCCGCAAGCCGTCGGCTTGGCGGGGTTTCTCGATGCCTTCGGCCACCGTGTCCAGGTTGAGGGACCGGGCCAGCTGCACGATGGCCTCGGCCAGGGCCAGGGCGCGGTCCGAGTCGCCGACGTCGTCGACGAACGACTTGTCTACCTTCAAGATGTCGATCGGGAACCGCTTCAGATAGCTGAGCGACGAATAGCCGGTCCCGAAGTCGTCGACCGCGAAGGCCACGCCCAGGTTCTTGAGCTCGTGCATGCGGGCGATGACCGCCTCGGCGTCGTGCACCAGCACGCTCTCGGTGATCTCGAGCACCAGGCAGGCCGGGTCGAGGTGGGAGGCCCGCAAGGCGGCGGAGACGTCCTCGACCAGCCCTTCGTGCTGGAAGTGGCGGGCCGAGATGTTGACGCTCATCTTCAACCTCGAGCCCAGGCTGTGCTCGTTCTGCCAGAACCGCGCTCTGCGGCACGCCTCGACAAGGACCCACCGGCCGATCGGGATGATGAGGCCCGTCTCTTCGGCCAGGGGGATGAACTGCATGGGCTCGACCAGGCCCCGCACGGGGTGGTGCCAGCGGATCAGGGCCTCCAGTGCGATGGAGCCGTTGCCGGTCAGGCTGACTATGGGCTGGTAGTAGAGGACGAACTGCTCCCCGTCGACGGCCTCTTGGAGCTCGGCCGTGCGTTCGAGGCGGTCGCTCACGGCCTCCTGCAAAGAGGGCTGGTAGACCTCGTAGCCGTTCTTGCCCCGAGCCTTGGCCTCGTACATGGCCACGTCGGCCGCCTGCAGCAGCTCGGCCGGGCCCTCCAGGCCCACCTCGCTATAGGCGATCCCGACGCTGGCGTGGATGGGTATGAGCCGGTCCTTGACCGCGAACGGCGGCCTCAGATCGGCCAGGATGCGCTCCGTCGCATGGCAGGCGTCGGACAGGTCGTCGGTCGCCTCCAATAGGACGGCGAACTCGTCACCGCCGAACCGGGCCGCGGTGTCGCCGGAACGGAGCGAGCCCATCAGGCGCCCCGCCACCGCTACCAGCAGTTCGTCCCCGCAGGCGTGGCCCAGGCTGTCGTTGACGAGCTTGAAGTCGTCGAGATCGAGGAACAGCACGGCCAACGAGGTCAGCGAACGCGCCGCCCGGGCCAGCGCGTGCTCGAGCCGGTCCCGGAACAGTGCCCGGTTGGCCAGGCCGCTCAGGGCGTCGTGGAAGGCCTGGTGCTTGNNCCGCTTGCGCTCGGTAACGTCGCGCAACGTGAGGACGATCCCCTCGACGGTGGGTTCGCCGAGCAGGTTGTTGGTTACGACCTCCACGTACCGCCAGGAGCCGTCGCCGTGGCGCACCCGCCACTCGGCCGTCACCGACGTGCCGGCCCGGAAGGCCACCCCGCCATAGGCCGCGATGGCAGACTCCACGTCGTTGGGGTGGAGCAGGGATGTGAGCCGCTTGCCCTCGAGGGCCCCCGGCTCGTAGCCGAGGATGCGCAGCGCCGACGGGGTCTGGTACGTGATGGTGGTGTCGGGGCGGGCGATGAGGATGACGTCCGACGCGCTCTGCACGAGCGTCTGGAACCGGGACTCGCTGCGCCGGGCGTGGAACGCTTCGGTCAGCTCCTCCCGGTCGATGGCCAGGCCCACTTGGGCAGCCAGGGTCTCGATGGTGTTGGTGAGGTCGATGGGCAGCTCGTCCGAGCTCTCGACCACGACGATGCCGNNGGCCGCGGCGGGGTGCCCTCCGGGACCGGCGCCACACAGCGCACGGCGCGGCCGGCGCTGAGGCCCTCCCACACATCGCTAGGCAGGCTGTTCAGGTCGAACAGGGGGTCGCCGTCGGCCGTCCTGGGCCCGGCCACCACACTGAAGTCGCCCTCCCCGTCGGCCATGGCGAGGCTGACCGAGAAGGCGGCGGCGTGCCCACCCACCAGGTCGCTCACGGCCCGGACCGTCGCCTCGTTGATGCCGGACCGCCCCGGCGCACCTACCAGCCCGGCCGCCTCCCGCCGCAGGACCTGCTCCCGGGCCACCGCTTGCTTGTGGGCGGCGACGACGCCCGACATCCGCAGGACCACCACGAGGAACATGATGCCGGCGACGCCGGCGATGACCGGGGCGTCCACGGGCTTCCCGCTCGTCGTCTCCACCAGCAGGACGACCGGGGCGATGAGCGTGACCGCGCCCAGCAGGGCGAGCCGGGAACGGCTCGTGAGCAACGCCGCCACGGGCCTGCGCTCGGACAGTAGCCGCATCGACGGGTGCAGGGCGGCGGCCCCCCAACAGCTGTAGAAGACGACCCACCCGATGTCGAACGGGTTGCCGTCGTGCCAGTTCCAGCCCGGGTGCAGACCGGCCAGGCCGTACACCGAGTCGGCCACCAGGGTGCCCAGGGTGCCGATGGCCAGCAACCGCCCGGCCGGGTTGCGCAGGCCTCCGGCGCTCCACAGGTGGGCCAGCATGGCCAGCAGCAGGATGTCGCCCAGCGGGTAGGCAGCGGCGGTCAAACGGACGAGCAGCCCTCCCGGGGCCCGGACGTTGGGCCCGATCAGGAAGATCCACGAAAGCAGCCCGATGCCGAGGGTGATGATGAGCGCGTCCAGCAGGCCGGCCTTGTCGCCGCCCGGGACCCGGGCCCGGACGAGCAGCAGCAGGCCCACGGCCAGGACGGGGTACATGCTGATGTAGATGGCGTCGATGAACGACGGGAACGGGATGTTCTGCTGGCCCATAATCTGGTGCCAGGTCTTGTAAATCGTGTCCCCGGTTATGAAAAGGGTGACACCGGCGCCGATGAACCACCAGGCGACCGGCATCTTGGGCCGGTACCGGCGGGCGCCGTAGACGATGGCGCCCACAGCCGACAGCCCGAGCACCGCCCAGGCCGGGACCTGGCCCTTCCATTCCATCCAGGGGATGAAACCGACCATGCGGGGCTTGCCCGACGGGATCCCGAACGGGGAGTAGACGACGGCTACGACCGTCTCGAAGGCGAGGAACCACAGCCAGGCCCGGGGCCGTCCAGAGCCGCGGCCCGGGGTGCTGGAAGTACTTACGTCGCTCAGATCCAGCACCGGCAAAACCGGAACGCGCCTCGTGGTCTGGCTCTTCACCCAATAACCATCGGCCGCTTGACCAGGTAGCTGAGGCCTAACGACCCGCCAGTTCTGTCCCGGACCAGCTCTCCGGCTGGCTCCCCCCTGCTCACGAAAACAGGTCCTGGCGGCGAGGAAGCCCGGCGCCGGCCAGGCTGGGCAGCGCGGACGGGCCGCTCAGGGGCTAGGCAGGGCGGGGGCGCCGGTTGGGGTCAGTTGGTGGCTGTGGGGCCCCCGGCTTGAGCCTGGGCGGCGCGCTCGGCCAGCATGGCGTCGAGCTCGGCGCGAGTGACTGTCACATAATCGCCCGCCGCGGAAGTGGCCTCAGCGGAAGTGGCCGCCGCGCTCGCCGGCACTACGGGCGCGGCCACCGGCAGGCTGGGCGGCGCCGTCCCCGCTGCCAACGCGGTGTCAGCCGGTTTGGTACCCGCCTCCGCCTCGGAGTGAGCCTTACGGAACTCGCGCAGCGCCTCACCCGTGTTCTTAGCCAGCTTGGGCAGTTGGCTCCCGCCGAAGAGCACCACGAAAGCCACCAGGATGACAATCAAATCGTCGCTACCCGAAAATATCGTTGATAGCACAACAGCCCCCCTTCTCAGGTAGCCGGTATACCGTAAGCAGATAATCGGCTAGGTACGACCGAGCCTACCACCCCTCGCCTACCGCTCTTCAGCGGTCGCAGCCGCGGGACCAGCCAGAACCGGCCCAGAACGACCCGGGCCCCTCTCGGGCGTCGGGCCCAGACATTATGATAGGATTATATGCTGCGTGAACAGGCCCCGGGCCTGTTCATTCGCGGCCGAGCGGTCGGGCGCCGGTCCGCCTAAAACGGCGGACTGACTTGTGTGGCAGACAGGAGGCACTGTGCAGGCACTCGTTTGGCAAGGTGGCGAGGTGGTCGGGCCAGCCGAGGTGGCAAAGCCGGTTCCCGCGCCGGGGTGGGCGTTGGTCGAACCCGCTTATGTCGGGCTGTGCGGGACCGACCTCCACATTTGCGCCGGCGAGCACCCTCGTGCCCAGCCCGGCCTGGTCATCGGTCACGAGATCGTCGGCCGCCTGGCCGCGGCGTGCGGCGACCTCCCGGCCGGGACGGCAGTGTTCGTCAACCCGCTCCTGTCGTGCGGGACCTGCCTCGCCTGCCGGCGGGGGCGCTCCCACGTCTGCGAGCGCCGCGGGCTGATCGGGATCGACGCCGACGGCGGGGCGGCTGAACTCGTGGCGGCTCCAGCCGACCACCTCCTGGAGCTGCCGGCGACGCTCGATCTCCGCCGCGCCGCACTGGTCGAACCGCTGGCCGTGGCCGTACGCGCCGTCCGGCGCGCCGGCTTGAACATCGGCGAGCGCGTCCATGTCGTCGGCGCCGGCCCCATCGGCCTACTGGTAGGCAGCTGCGCCCGGGCGGCGGGGGCGGCGTCGGTCACCCTGAGCGAGCCAGTGGCCCGGCGGGCAGAGGCGGCGGCAACATTCGGTTTGGATCTGGTCGACCTGGCCGCCCAGGACCACGCCGCCGACGTCGTCTTCGACTGCACGGGTCACCCGTCGGTGGCGCCGACCGTACTCGGCTGGGCGGCTGCGGGTGGCACCGTCGTGACGGTCGGGGCGTACCCGGGCGTCGTTGGGGTCAACCTCCAGGACCTCATGTTCCGGGAGTTGAGGTTGGTCGGCACCCGCGTCTATGCGCCGGACGACGTGAGCGCGGCGGTGGCGCTCATCGCGCAGGGCGCCATCGATGTGGAGCGGGTCGTCACCGACGTCCTTCCCGTGGCCGAGGGGGCGCGTGCCATCGCCCACCTCCGCGCCGGCGCCGAGCTCAAGATCCTGATCAAGGGCCCGGCCGCGACCTGACCGGCGGCGGGGCGGCCCAGCGGTGGCCGGACCGGCGTCCGGCGAGCGACCTTTTCAGATTTGGGCCGGGCCCGAAAGGCCCCGCGGGTTTTCGGGAGAATTGACCGGGTACACCGGAGGGCCCCCGCGCAATAATGCCGCGGCATTCTTGGCCACCCTGGCGCGCAGCTCCCTGACGGACCCGTCAGAGAGAAAACCCATGTGCGGAGTGGCGATTACGGCCGGGTGCGTCCGCAGCGGGTGACCGGGCGGCAAAGGCTCCCGGTCGAAGACGTCGAGGCCGGCGCCCCGCACGTGCCCGGCGTCGAGAGCAGCCTCCAGGGCGACCAGGTCGACCACGTCCCCGCGCGCCGTATTGACGATTATGACGCCCGGTTTCATCATGGCGAGCGCGTCTTTCGAGACGAGATGGTGCGTCAACTCGGTCAGCGGGCAGTGCAATGACAACAAGTCACATTCTTTGAACAGCGACTCCAGGTCGGTGCTGACCACCCCGTCCTTTGCCATCTGGTCCGGTGCCACGAACGGGTCGGATGCCCACACCTCCAACCCCATTGCCCGCGCCCGGAGGCCTGTGGCGCGACCGATGCGCCCGTAGCCGACGACCCCCAGTACCCGGCCGCGCAGGGCGGGGGGTACGTAATGGTCGCCGGCGCCGCGCCAGCCGTCCTGCCTGATCCGCCCGGTGAAACCAGGCAAATCTCTGGCCACGGCCAACAGCAGCATTATGGCATGGTCGGCCACGGTGTCCGTGGCGTAGTCGGGGACGTTGGCAACCCAGATCCCGGCCGCCGTGGCGGCCTCTATATCCACGTTGTCCACACCGACGCCGTAGCGCACGACCAGGGCACACGAGCTTGCCCTGCTCAGCACCCGCGCCGTCACCGGCGCCAGCTCGACCAGGACGATTTCCGCCTCGGGCAGGAGCGGCTGGCCGAGCACGTGTGCTTCGTCCCACACCGCCGCGTCCCCCAGCGCCAGCCTTCCGCCCGCCTCCTCGATTATGCCCCGCTCGATATCGTGCTCCCGATATGAGGAGTCGAGGAGGAGCGCAAGATGTCCTGGTGCCATTGGCCGGCTCAGGCCGCTCTGGCAGGCCGTGTCGGACCGGGCCCGATGGCGAGGTCGCCGAACGCCAACTCGATCTCATCCAGTAGCGCGGGCGGGCTGAAGTGGGAGAACTCCGGGTGCCAGCGGCGCCAGCCGCCCGGGCTCGTCATGGCCACCCGCTGGGTCGAAGAGCTGTCGGTGAGCAGGCCGTATGGCATGGGCTGTAGCATACGACGCCCGTCCCGTTGGCAGCGCACCAGGAGACGGGCTCGGTGCCGGAGCGACATTGATGCGGTCGCACAGCTCGAAAAGGTGCGTGTAGTTGTGGTCGATAACGGTGAGTGAGACGTTTGTCTGGCGGGCCCATCCCCACGGGCCATTGCGCGGCAGCGCTACAATTGCTGAATATCTCGCACTAAGGTTTTGCTCGCCTCGGATTTATGCCAACCATGACTGACGCACGGCCCGGGGTCATCGACTTTCGGTCGTTCGAGCCCTACTACGTACAGCTCACGCGCATCTTGTTGAAGGACCTCGAGACAAATCGGGCCGAGGGTCATTTGTTGCCGTCCGAAGCGGACCTGTGCGCGCAGTACTCGGTCAGCCGCACCGTGGTCCGCCAAGCGCTGGCGGACCTGGAGCGCGAGGGCCTGGTGCTCAAGATCAAGGGCAAAGGCACGTTCGTGACCGGCCGCAAGATGGACACGAGCTTTATTCAGGACACGCTCGGGTTCCACGAATCGATGGTGAAGGCCGGCCACGTCGTGCACAGCCGCATCCTGAAGCTCAGCACCGAGCCCAGCAGCGTCGAAACCGCCCGGTTGTTGGAGATCGGGGTCGGCGAGCCCGTCGTGCGGTTTGACCGGGTGCGCAGCGTCGACGGCCGGCCGGTCCAGGTGGTCCGGGCCTCGATGCCGGCCAAGCTGTTCCCCGGCCTGATCGACCTGGACATGACAGACCGGTCCCTCTACCAGGTGTTCCGCGACACGTATGGGGTGCGCGCCGCCAGCGGTCACCGCGGGATCGAAGCAGTGGCGCTGTCGAGGCAGGACGCTGACCTCCTCGGGGTGCCCAGGGGGACGCTCGGACTGCGTATGTACAGTGTCACTCGTTCCAGTGACGACGTCGTGTTCGAGCACTTCATTGCCTACTATCGGGGGGATAGCTTCCGGTTCGAGCTGGAGATCGGGGCACGGTCAGCGCTCTGAGCTGAGCCAGCTGACTATGTCCTCGCCATAGACGCCGGGAAACAGACAGGGCGCGTCGCGCTCGTCGGGCGGGATGGCGCGCCCCACGACCTGGCCACCCGCCGGCGCGGTCGGCGCGGGG